>QCWC01000117.1 GCA_013114705.1 Candidatus Nitrosocosmicus sp.
CAGCATTAAACCAGCCCAAGTAGTTGGAGAAGATTGGGGACAGTAAATATAGGGAAAGATACTTCTTCTCTCTATATCCTTTTTGATAATATCCGTTGGGAGGAGAAATCTATAATTGAAAAGGCTAAGGAAATTGGACGAGAATTAAAAGCTATTGATTGCAAGGATCTTGTTTTATTTCTTAATGATAGTTCAAACGAATTTGAGGATAAAATTATTTTGCAAAGGTCTGTAAGTTATTTTAGAAGCTTGCATTCTACTGGTGGTTTAGAAGGATTGGGAGCGAGGATGATAAACTCTTTGTACACCGCATTCATGTGTGGAAACAAACTCATATCTCATATAGAACTACACAAGAATGGAATTCTTACACCGAAAGCGATCTGTGCGTTTACTCCTGAATCCTCATTGAGGGGATTAGATAAGTTAGGTTACCCTGCAGTAATTAAACCAACGGTAGGGAGTTGGGGTAGATTAATAGGATTGATCAATGATAAGGAGGGGGCAAAGACAGTTTTGGAGGATAGAGAGCATATGTTCCCTATATATCATATAAGTTACTTTGAGGAGTTTGTAAAACGTCCACCAAGAGATATTCGGGCCATCGTCATAGGAGAGGAAGTTGTCGCTGCAATTTACAGATATTCTGGGGATAATGAATGGAAAACCAATATGGCTTTGGGTGGACATGCTTTACCATGTCCAATTACAAAGGAGATCGAAGATATCTGTATCAGATCTGCGAAGATTTTTAAGGGTGATATAGTCGGAGTGGATCTTATGGAAAGTGAAAAATACGGCCTCGTAGTTCATGAGGTGAACAACACTACAGAATTCAAGAACACTGTAAAGGTAACTGGTGTAGACATTCCAAAATTAATAATCAACTATATGGAAAATTTACTAAAAAAATAACTGTAAAAGATGGTCTCACCAAACTTTGCCATTGAACTTTTAAAAAGCACTCTGGATATCTATACGCCTTCAAGATCCGAATCTCAACTTGCAAACTACTTGAAGGATATTTGCATGGACCTTGGTTTTGAACAGGCGAACATCGATAGCGTTGGAAATATGGTAGCAATCAGAGGGAATGGCGATCCAATTATTCTCTTGTGTGGTCATATGGATACTGTTCCCGGGATTGTTCCAGTGAGACACGAGGGTGATTACATGTATGGGCGCGGCGCCTCAGATGCTAAAGCCCCCTTAGTTTCGATGCTATTGGCTGCAGCAGACATACCTAAACAAGCTGGTACAATAGTTTTTGCTGCAGTAGTAGACGAGGAGGGAAATGCCACGGGTATCAAAAATCTAGTTAAAGATGCTACATTAAAACCACATTATGCCATTTTTGGAGAACCAAGTGGTATTGAAAATATTACTATATCTTATAAAGGTCGTCTTGAAATCCGTCTGTTGTGTGATGTAGACAATAGTGCGCATGCAAGTGCACCATGGCTGGCACTAAATGCGATCGACGAGGCCTACAAAGTATGGAATGCTCTTAAAAAAGTGTTTGAAGAAAATGACATGGAAAATTCGACCAACAAAGCTGATCTTGTAAGCTATAGCCTCACTGAAATAAGCGGTGGATCTAGCCACAATGTTACCCCTCAGAAGTGTAGAATGACTATAGACATTCGCATTCCTAATAGAAAAACATGCGATAACGTATTGGAAGTAATCGATACTCGCATCTCAGAAATTCAGGGTAAATTGAATGGTGTGAGAATCAAATATCGTGTAGAAGATAAGACTGAACCCTTTGAAGCTAATATTTCCTCCCCTCTTGTCAGAGCTTTGGTATTGTCAGTTTTAGATCATAGAAAGAAAAGACCATTATTGTTAAAGAAAACGGGAACAGGAGACATGAATATTTTGGGAAACGTACTTAATATTCCCGTGGTAACATATGGACCGGGAGATCCACATTCCTCTCATACGATTGATGAAAGGGTGTTCATTCCAGACTATTTGGCAGGTATTGAAGTATATAAGAATGCCTTACTTCACATGGTACGACTTCACAAGAATCTCCAATCTAAAGTCACGTAAACAGGTCAACTTCCTGGGTTGATTGCAAGCATGCTATACACTCAAATAATTAATAGATTAAACCTTATCAACAATGCTTTACGTTATAGGAATTGGAATCTCTGAATTCGATTCCCTATCTATATCTTCTCTAGAAATTATAAAGAATTGTGATGTCATATACCTTGAAAGATTCACTGGCTTTATTTCTGATGAGTTCTATCAAAAGTTAAAGGAGATCTTAAACAATCCCGGTATACGCTCTTTCTCTACCGATCATGAAGTAAAATTTGTAAAACGCTGGTATATTGAAGATGGAAGAGATATCCTTCGAAAGGCCCGTTCACTTGATGTTTGTATACTAGTATATGGAGACCCATTAGTAGCCACGACCTATAATGAATTGTTAGTGAGGGCAAAAAGACAAGAAATCGACGTTAGAACGATTCATTCTTCCTCGGGAATCTTATCTTTGATTGGTGATTCGGGTTTACAACCATACAAATTTGGCAAAATGGTAACAATGATGAATGATCCAATGTCTTCCATCACTGTATATAATACCATTTATGAAAACATGTGTAATGGATTACACACACTTGTTTTAACCGAATACAATAATGATGACGGAAAAACTGACTTTAATTCTAGTTCTGTTCCATTCTTCTTATCACCCAAAAGAGTTATCGAACTTTTACTAGAAAGAGAGAAAGAAATGCAATTGATAAATTTGTCGTCCACC
This sequence comes from Candidatus Nitrosocosmicus sp., assembly GCA_013114705.1. Classification (GTDB taxonomy): domain Archaea; phylum Thermoproteota; class Nitrososphaeria; order Nitrososphaerales; family Nitrososphaeraceae; genus Nitrosocosmicus. Next base: position 2,780 of record QCWC01000117.1, read on the forward strand.
ACTTATGCAATTGTAGCAAGTGAAATCGGAAGTAAGAATTCCATGATTACTTCCGGTACATTAGGAACGTTACTCAAATTAGATTATCAAAAAGGTCCTAATTCTGTTATTATCCCTGCCGCACTGCATTTTACAGAGGAAGATTCAATTCAATTTTTGACGAGAATGCTAGATCCTCCAAATGATAATTCTAAACAACTTTCTCGAGTCGCCAATCGTATGCTGGATAAATATATCCCAAATGCAAAAATTGCACTGTCGAATTTAAATTCGATGATAAAATCCGAAATGTCTGAGTTAACTAAGGATTATCGGCTTGTGCTGGATAATGCAGAAAATTACCTTAGCGATGCCCAGACATTTTATGATCAAGGGAAAATCGAACTTGCCATTTTAAGTATAGGTTATGCTGAGGGATTAATAGATTCAATTCGATTTCAGAAGAATATGAATCCTTGGTAAGTTTTTTAATAATTTTTTATAGTTAAAAGTTTAGAATTGTTAATAGTGTATCTTAACCTACCAGTATTATCGAGGAATGTCAGATAGCAACTCAGAATCATTTAATCAAGATGACCATAATCAAACCTATACCGCTATTAATGGGCCAAAAAAAACTACAAGGAACAAGAGTATGGGTAATCTGCCATCTGAAATTCTAAAATTTGTCAAGAACGAATCATATTCTTTATTAATTAAAGGTAGACCAGGCACGGGCAAAACTACATTCGCCCTTACACTACTAGACAATTTAAATGATGATAGCAATTATTTCTATATTTCAACAAGATTATCGCTAAAGCAGTTGGCATTTTATTTTCCGTGGATTGAAAAATTCTTTTCTAAGGATGAAAACAAGTCTGGGTATCGCTTTGAAGATGCGCGTCTAGATGAACCTGAATCTTTGTTCGAAAGGATTACAAATCAATTGATGGACGTAAAATCTCCAGTAATTATTATTGATACTTGGGATACTATAGCATCGTTCATGGACAGAGAATCCCGACTAAACAATGAAAGGGTATTACAAATATGGCGAGAGAGGGCGGGAGCTAAATTAATCTTTTTAAGTGAAACATTTGATCTGGGAATATTAGATTCAATCGTTGACGGGGTAATAACACTTGAAAATAACTTTCAGCAGGCGAATAATTGGAGATTATTGAAAATCGATAAGCTAAGAGGACTACCGATTCATTGTAATACTTATGCATATTCGTTATACAAGGGTATTTTTCACTCGTCGGATCTTATTTCACAATTAAATTTGTTTGATTCTTATACTGAAGTCAAACCTAATTACAAACGAGGCATTCCCTTTACGAGAAGAAGATCAACCAAAATCACTCAGAAAGAATCTTCTTACTATGATGTCGTAAGTCTTTTTACAAAAAACAGGTTGACTAGCATTACTATTGATGAGACTATAAGCTACCAAGTTGTACTATCTGTACTGGTAAAACCTCTCCTCAGTTGGCTACAACAGTCGGATGACCATAGATTAATGATTAACAACTTTGACAATTTCATTCGGATTCCATTTATGAGATTTCTAACATATCATTTGTCTGAAGAGGTGTTTAAGCACAAAGTGATTGAACAAGAGATCAATTTTACAGACCCACACGGAATAAGATTATCAAAACAAAACGAAGATTCTACGAATATATTTGAAAAAAAAATTTCAAGGGAAAAATCTACACAAAGCAAAGAAATTCCATACAATTTACACGAAAATTCAGACCACATCTTTAATCATGCGCCTCATACAAAAATACTAAATGTTCTTAATACAGATAAGATGGATGCGCTCTTGTCTGAAGAATCCTTCATAGACCTCTTGAATGAAACCTTTACATCAAATATTCTAATTCAAAGGGGGTCCTTCACACCCCTGCAAATAAAATATGGTAAAAGTGTCACTTGTTGCGAAATAAAAACCATTGGAAAGAATCTTTTCTTTGAACTATATAACCATGACATAAATCGGTATCAAATGGTCCTAGACAGGGATAGATCATTTGTAAACTGGCATCCAATTTTATGATTATAAAGATAGGAATTTATCCCAACCATATTCTCTTCATGATACAGAATGATTGATTTATTTGGTATTTATGACATAAGACTTGATGACTCAAGGAAGTTAGTTCAAGACACAACACTACTACATAATGACCAAAAATTGCAAGGTTTTTTTTCAAATATCGGAATGACGTCTGGCGATTACTTGCATTTTCAAATTCCAGATAATTTAGTGATCGTGGGGGATATCCACGGCGATTTAGTTAGTTTGCAGAAAATACTAAATGAATTTAATTGGGAAACATATCTTGGGTCGGAAGAAAACATTCTGATATTTTTGGGTGATTATATAGATAGAGGACAATATTCTCTTGAAGTATTGTTGTCACTCTGCAAATTGAAAAGTTTGTTCCCCAACAATGTCTTTCTATTAAGAGGTAACCATGAAGCATACCACCACTTTCCCTTCTCCAGTTTCAGTTTTCCCCACGAACTTCAAGCTAAATTTGGAGGGGAGAGTGAACAATTTTATCTAGAAAACTTGATACCGTTTTTTGATTCTATGTTTAGCTTCTGTGAGATTGATTCATTTGCTATACTGCTACATGGTGGGCTACCAATAGTTGACGATTTAAAATTTTTTGAAAATTACAAATTTTACCTCTCCGATCTTTCCTCTCAAAAGAATATAATGGAACAAATTTTATGGAATGATCCCCGGGAACTGGTTGAAGTTGACTGGCATTATTCAAATCGTGGTTTAGGAAAATACTTTGGCATAAAAATAACTAATCTCTGGTTGAACCATACTGGTTGTAAATGTGTTATAAGAGGACACGAACCCTGTGAGGGATTTAAAACGAACCATCAGGGAAAAGTAACTACATTGTTTTCTTCGAAACAACCTTATCCCAAATTTGAATCTGCATTTTTAAAAATGTCTCGCAATGATATACTAAAAAAAACTGATGATGATAATCCAAAACTTGATGAGTTTATAAATATCATTTAGCAAGATCCGCCTACAATCGAATCCGATTGGGTGCCCCCAATCTGGCTAAAGTTCTATTTTGGATTTTATTTCTTTACATCTCTTTCTTAACGAAACAGTTGAAATTTCGGCTACTTGGCAAATCTCTACTTGCCTCAAAAATTCGTTACAGTTTTGTGAAGCTAAATAGATTATTGATCCAGCCAGTGCCCTAGGATTCTTGCCAATAGAGATTCTGTTTTGTTGTACCATTGAAAAAATTCGTAATGCTTCTCTCTTTGTCTTTTCACTTAATTGCAATCGATTACAGATAAGTGTAACGTAATCGGGGCCGTGTAGCACGGGCATTTGTAATGAAAGTTCTTTTAAAATCAACTTGTAATGAGACATAATGTCTTTAGTAGTGATATTACAAGCAGTAGCAATGTCAGTTATAGTTTTGGGTGTTGCAGTTTCTCTACAGGCGGCATATAATGCTGCTCCGACCAAACCTAAGGTAGAACGACCCTTTGCCAGTTTTTTAATCGCGGCTTTCCGATAAATGTAAGCAGCTCCTTCAATTACAGCTTGACTCAGGTATAATTTGTCACCAAAATTATTCAATAATTTAAGGGCTTTTTCTAAATTTCTTGATACCGAATCGTTAAGCTGGGCTCGATTATTCCATGTCCTAAGACGCTGGATACTGTTTTTTTGTGACGGTTCTAGGGCTTTGCCCCTAGCATCAGTATCCCCTATTCCTATCAAAGTTGATAATCCCTTATTATGAATAGCTAAAGATTCTGGCATTCCCGTCCTAGTTCTATCATTGTACCCTGAGTTGGTTCTAAAACTTGCCATGGAATCAGAGTTTGGATCTTGGCTTGAAACACACCCACATGCTGAGCATACATATTCAAAGGAAACATTATCAAAAATTACAGAATCACTTTTACAAAATTCACATACTAACGGCTTTGTTTTTTCTACCTTGCCTTCTGGATGCATAAAATTATAATCAATCCCTTATTACTTATAATAGTTATTATTTATTCTTTTTCTAAAATTTAAGTATACCTATCCTATCGAAGTATGTTTTATACTCTTTATTAATCTCATACAAGCTACTGATATAAAAAAACGATTAAATTATTAAATAATAATAATATTAGATATTTAGTTGATTGATAATCCTGCTTTAATGATAGCTACTATTTTATGGAT
>QCWC01000118.1 GCA_013114705.1 Candidatus Nitrosocosmicus sp.
TAATAATGTAGAGTATAAATCAGCAGACGAAGTTGCTTTTACACTACTAAAACAATCCCCTATTGTATTTTATTGTGATTTAATATTATATTATTTATCTATCTAAAAGTCATTACTTTTTGATTGTCTTTATTAGCATTTCGTATAAATAATCTGCCTTTTTTATCCGAATCAGTTCTATTATCTGGAATATCAACAAATCTTTATTTAACCAAAAAATTTAAAATGAATTGATATACACCTACAGAGGGAAAAAAGACCTGTACGATCGTTCATATTGAATATACTATCACGTCTACTAAAATACAATAGCAAATAACCGATTAACGAAACAGGTTAAGATGTTTATTTCCGGAATAGTAAAAGAGATAAAACATCTTCAAAATATGAAATAGAAATAATAACTTGGACGATAAGTATATGAATAAAAATAATATTAACATAAAGTGCAATGACTGCCGATATCGAAGAGTCTACCTCTAATTCTAATTCCAATGACTACAAGTATAACGAATCAATTAAGAATGCTTTTCTTTTTAAGAAACAAGAAGTTTCGAGATTATTGGACGAACAATTGTTAACCGAAAAAGCGTTTATCAAGGAAATAATTACAGAGACTTTTACTAAATTGGATGCTATATACGATAGTTTCGTATTGAGTTATAGCGATACTCATGGTCAAATTTATGAAAAGAACATAGTAAAGGATGTCTTGGATTCGTATTTGATGGGACTAAAGGAAATTCGAGCAAAACTCAATTCTGTTCTTCCATTTAAAGAAGTACAGATCAGTAAATTAGAGAGTGAGGTATCCAGGATCGAAAAAATCATTGAATGGAATAAAAACAAATTTTAAGTATCTGAGGTTTTAACAGTTTTAAATTTTGGATTTCCTTTAATTAGTAAACCGACATAGCTTGTTTGTCTGGTTACCATTTCGTGATAACTTATCTTTATTTTGAAATATGGTTATAATAAAAGACATAGAAGTTCCTAGAACCTTAGACATATGTTCAAAGAAAGTTATTGTGTAATTCACTTTATGAGTATTGTATTAAGGAATTTTATCCTTGTGGTGAAGGTAGTCCAACTCAAATATAAAGAATATTTCCTTTTCTTAAAATAAGACCAATAAATTGCTGCGATATCAAATGGGAGAGAGTAATGGTACTGAATGAATAATAAATAGGATTTTGAGACCATACTATCCAAGCTAGCGAATGTAACCTTAGAGCATGAAAAGATAGCAAATATGAACATTAAAAAAAATCCTCGAAAAGTAGGACTAGGATCATTATCTATATGGTCTTTGAGGATACTGTAGGATACGTATCTAAATATGGTAAAATTATCAAAGATAAAAGAAAAAAAGGTACTATTTTACCTAGATATTAGCGAATATCCAATATTTACATAATTGATACAATAAAAAGTATGGGATATGACAATTAATGCTCTGAAATATGTCACTATTATGATAATACAAATAATTATCGAGATTATTTGAATAGAATGTTGTTGTTACAGAAACTTATAACAAGCCGAATTACTTTTCTTAGAGTATGTTGAAAACTTAAGAAAAGCTAAAAGATGAGATAAATGTGAAAGATAGATTGGAAAATCCTAAATTAGTAATAATTTTTTGTACAAAAAACTCTGAGACTACTATTGAGAATGCCATATCAAATGCCAGACAAAGTAAATATGATCCAGATATTATTGTAGTTGATGGCTTTTCTACTGATAATACTATTAATATTGCAGAGAGGTTGGAAAGAACAACGGTGATACAACAACCATTAAAAAAATATCCAGGCAAGGGAATAGCCATGAGAGCAGGCTTAGAGGAAGCATTGCATGCCAAATATTCAAATAAAAAAAATAATTTAGATAATGCTAATAAAGATAACATCAAAAGTCACAACAGATATGATTTGGCTCTTTTTCTTGATTCAGATATAAAGAATCTTTCAAGAGATTGGGTGGACTTACTGGTTGTCCCAATTCTCGAAGAAGGATACGATATGACTAGAGGATATTATGATAGACATCCTAGAGACGGAGCTGTAACAAAATTAATTGCAAGGCCCATGCTTGAAGTTTTTTTTCCTGAGGCACGACAATTTAAGCAGCCTTTAAGCGGAGAGGTGTGTGCAGCCATGAAAGTCTGGGATAAATTAATAGAACATAACAATAGAAGTCAAACACCTGATGGCATGGCTGGGGTATCGATATATGGTTTTTAATTGAGACATTGATGAGTGGATTTAAGATAAAAGAGGTATATATGGGATTTAAAGATCATACGTCGCTTGATACTTATAGAGAAGAGGTCGGAAACCTGCGTATAATGGCTGAATAGGTTTCCTTTACTGTATTAAATGAGGCTGTAAAGTATAACAGGTTAGACAACTGTAGAAATATCGAGCTCTAGAAATTATTAGGTTTATAATGTATTATGTGTGAAACTACCTCTGTTCCTGAAGAGAGAATAGTACAAAGTAAAATACATAGAAAATTAAACCGTTGGATAAGCAAATAACTGCAAGGAAACTGGTCTACAAAGAGAATGATACAGATATTCTGCTATATCCTTTCTCAAAGCTTTTGGTGATTATTAAATTCATGTATCTTGTTTAATGCCTTTTCAATTGATTTGTCGACATCAATTAATAATCCATCAAGGGTTTTGTTATCAAGTTCATTTTTCTTAATCCACTCCAGTTCACTATTATAATATTTCATCCACGAATATGCCCTTTGAATAATTTGGAATAATTTGAAATCTAAAAGAGATTGTTTTCCAGCAGTTATAACTGCATCCCACATATCAGTGAGAAATGGCTTATAGTCTTTATATTGCAAGGATTCATTTACAAATCTTTTCCTGTGTTCCAAGTCATCTTCAATGAATTTTAGAATATTTTTCAAAGATTTTTCGTCTTCTTTCCTATTAGATCGCTGATACGCCCAATGTTCAATATATATAGAAAACCATATTATTCCAGCTAATAGAACCATTTCTATTATTAAAGAGTCCCATTGTATAGCCATCTATGTTTTCTTTAAAACTCCTTCGATTAGTTTTGGATACAAGTCTTTTATATCCTGCTGATCAGCAATGAGAATTCTAATTATTTTTGCACTCATAAATCTTTATGATCGTATCTAAAAGATATGAATATTTTAAATTATCATTTGGGCGCTGTTAACTTAACTTAAAATCTATAGCTTGAAGATGCTCTATTTCAGTTATGTTAAGCAAAAGAAACAGAACACCTTCGTTAGATATTGAACGTGCTTTGTATTTGTATTTTCTGGGATTATCAACCAGAGGCGTTGCCAAAGCAATGTTCTTTCTACACAAAGTCAAGAGAAGTCATGTAGCCATATGGAATTGGATTCAGAAACATAATCATCAAAGGATATTATTAAAGAGGAAGAAAATTTCAGAGTACATAGTAGATGAAACCATTATTAAGGTTGGTTCAGAATACATCTGGCTCTAGGTAGCAATAGAGCCTAAGAACAGGCAAATTCTCGCACTATCTATCTCCAAGGAAAGAAACATGTTCATTGCTGAGAGATTCTTATCAGGTCTAGTTAAAATTCATGGAAAGCATCCAGTATCAACAGATGGTGGAACATGGTACCCTCAGGCTTGTAGGTTCCTAAAGATAAGACATCATATTCATTCTCCTTTAGAGAAAAGATTGATTGAAAGAACTATGCAATATATTAAGGATAGGACTGAAAAGTTTCGATGATTACTTTCCATGTCGAAAAGCAAACTGTAAACTAAATCATGTGATAAATTGGTTGAATCTATTTGTATGTGAACACAATAAGGATATAATGGCTTAAGTTAATAGAGCCTTGGCTTTTTACATCAATGTCTTATTCCATCGCAAAATCAGTCTGATAGCCCTTTTTTAATTTTCTATTTTAACATTCAAGTTAGGGAATTAATACTCCCCTTCCAACTATCTGACCGTCTTTCAATAGATTTATTGCTTTGTTAACATCATCTAAATTAAATTTAGTGGTGTTACTTTTGATCTTCCCATCCTTTAACAATTCTATAACCTCTCTCAGTTCGTTGTAATTGCCCCACAAGGATCCAAGTATTCTATATTCGTTTAGCACGGTTGAAGCTATGGGAATTTTAGCAGCAGTCCCAAATAATCCTACTACTACTATTGTACCACCTTTTGCTAAAATGTTGATAGAATCATAGAATGTTCTGTCAGTTCCTACACAATCAATTATAACATCAAGCATCTTTCCCTCTGTTTCAGTCCTGATTCTGTCAACCAAATTTTCAGTAGATTGTATATTAATTTGATAATCAGCGCCGCACTTGCTAGCAAGTTCTAATTTGCTGTTGGATCTATCAAGAGCAAATATTTTAGAACCACTGCCCAAGATTTTGGCATATTGAACAGCATAGGAGCCTAATCCTCCTATTCCAATTATTCCAATTTTTTTTCCAGGTCCAAGAGTACTCTTTACCTTCTTTATGGCTCTATATGGTGTCAAACCCGCATCAGTCAAAGGGGCCAAATTCTCAGGATGTACTCCTAAACCAGCTACATTAACCAAGAATCTGTATGAAGGAACAAGAACATATTCTGAAAATCCTCCGTCAAAACTAGATAGTCCTGGCCATTTAGCAAAGGAACAAAGCTGCTCATCTCCAGACTTGCAATATATACATGATCCACAACCCCATCCGCCAAAAACCGCAACCAAGTCACCAGGTTTGACAATATTTTCAGGTACTGATTTACCAACTTCTTCTACCCATCCTGCTATCTCGTGTCCTGGAGTCTTTGGTAGATTTAGCGGAAGAATATCTTTCCATTCTCCGTTGATAAGATGCAAATCGCTATGACATAATCCTGTAGCCCCTACCTTAACAAGTACTTGCTCATCTCCCCTTATGGCAGGTTTGGAAATATTGTCTAATTCCAGTGGTTTGTTATATTCATGAATCCTTGCAGATCTGATTGACCCTTCCATTGTTGTTATTTATATTGAGCATAGAAAAGTTTTGTCGATTGTTAATTTTCAAACAAGTGCTTTAATTCAATTCTTTGTCCTTCTTTTATTCTTTAGCATTCTTCAATACCTCGAGACAGGTTGCAAAACGATCTAAATAACGTAGTTAAAGCCATTTCTAACTTACTAAATATTTATGATTAATCTCTATTAACCAACGAAATAAAGTAAGGTAAATTTACGTAGGATAGTATCAAGGTGTTTACATGACTTTCTGCCAAGCCAGTATAATGAGACTCTGCTAGCATGTACAAAGTATAATATAATGATAGCACTAGCAGGTGCTTATACTATCTCTTATAAACCCTGTTTCTTATACCATAAATGGATTATGTAAGGTAAAATGACCCGCAGGACGCCAGTTTTCTCTCTAGAAATAGTAAAATAGTCTAAGACTAATTTGAAACTACTATTTAAACTGTGATCTGACAGTAGTTGCAGATCATAGTTTAAATATAAGTAGGATACGCGCTTGCTTTGGTTTGAACGTCATATTGGAAGCCTCGCGTAACTTCCCTTTTGCCTTTATTTGCCATTCTCGTTATTAAAAGACACTTTTGTGGCAAAGTACCATACAATACTGTCCTCATAACTACTCCTTCAGTTAATATCTTAATAAAGCCAAAATGGATTAGATAATCAAGTGATTAACATTTTCTAGTTGGTTATCAGAGTATGTGTCTCATAGAATTAGTAAAAAGTATATCTCTTGTGTATTGAGGATGTAAAAATGACAACCTGATATCAACGCAGAGTTAATACAAATTATTACTTTATTACTATTATTTACGATTCTAACCGCTGCTAACTATGTAGGAGAGGAGTCGCTATAGATTGTCTGTTAGTATGGTATTTCTGCTCGTATCAGGGTATACAGGTTGATGATAATCCAATTAGCAATTAATTAAAACATGCATCTTTTTTCTTCTTATCGTAAGCATGAAATTTTAATCAAAATTAAATAATTTGGAGGGAATTTTGTATTTGTCTTTGAGCTAATGTGTTTATCTTCCTTTGTAGTAGTAGTAAGTAAAAAGATGATGGCGATGTTATCTGGTTTCAGTCCCTTTTTTTAATAAAGTTATAGAGAATTTATCTGTCTATAAGGTCTAAGATACCGTCATAATTTTATAGTTTATGATAAAGTTAAGAAATAGCAAATCGAATTATTTCTGGTTTCTTTTCAGGACTGTTTTCTCCAAATTTATATTGTTGGTTATTGTCATCTCCGTACTCTAGATTTACCTCAAAGTATGTTCCTGCAGGAACATCACTTGATTTGAATGTAAATGTCTTGGATATCATTTCTCCACCTCCTGGAAAGTATAGTCCGTATGCATGTTTGATGATATTTTCTGGTTGATGATCCACATTGACCGTAATTTCTCCAGTTAAATCTTTGGGTGAATGATTAGTAACTTCTACAATGATTTTAAATATTCCTTTTGAAATGTTAGAAGAGTCGTTGTTATCTAAACACGTGTCAAAACCATCATAATAACCTCTCATGAATTCGTTTGTATGAAATACAGGACCTGTTCCCACTTGATTTATGTATCTTTTTGTGACGTCATCTATCTTGGCATCACTGCATCCGTGATTGTAACCAGACTCGTAGGGCAGGTTATTGACAGTTGTAGAACAATAGTCAAAGCCCTGATAATATCCATCCATAAAATCTGATGTATGATATGAGGGTCCTTTACTTGGTTGATTTATGTACCTCTGAGAATCAACAGAAATTTTTGCATCCGAACATCCATGACCATACCCTGAATCAAATGCTGCTTTTCTGGTTTCGTCACTTCCTTCATTGTTTGTTTTGCACTCTTTTAACTCAGGGTATTGACTACATACGTACTCTTTTTCTCCGCAGGATTTCATATTGGGCCTAAATATCATTCCTGGAGGGCATCCATCGGAGTTGGGAATACA
>QCWC01000119.1 GCA_013114705.1 Candidatus Nitrosocosmicus sp.
GCGTATTTGTAACCCCAACACTCATGTTTTCTGAACCATTTGAAGTCGCAAACGCGTCAATAGACGCTATAGATGAAGGTATAATCACTGACGATACTAACACAGGCGATTCAGGTACGATGATGAAATCGTCCTCAAGTGGAAAAGGATCTTATACTCACCTTCAGGCAAAAAATACTCAACAATCAATCTATAACTGCGCTACGGGACAGAAAGGAGTTATCATTTCCCCTGGGAATTTCAAAGTTAGTGCTGACAAAAAAAATGGTAAATGGCATGGAACCATATCTATTAAGGGATCAACGGGAGAAAAAAGTGGAAGTATAATAAGTGGAATGGCTAAAGGAATCTCGTATTCTTTTAAAGGTAATTTGAACAATAAGAATACATTGTGTCATTTTCCGGGATTACAGCTTAGTGGCACCACCTTTGAACTAGGATCATTAACTTGCGGTATATTAAAGACAATTAAATATACAGAGATATCTACAGGCAATACTAATCACTTTAAGGTACTAATCACCTGTAGATAGTCGAAGAGGATCCCTTTTTTTTGGTTGCAACGGCGTCATGATATCAAATTGCTTGCACTCGTAGCAGAGATTAATCTACTGTTGTAATAATCATATGTTTCTTTATGATTGCCGGATTTCAATATCATTTAGTTTACGGCTACTAACTTCACGTTAATCAGATACCTGTCATGCTGATTTATAAGAAATCACAGACTAAAGAGAGATCTTGATAATAAAAGCACTTGTTCAAAATCTAGAGTTTAAACAGCGCATTACCGAGAAATTAAATCATTCTAATATACCGTTTGAATTTGTAAATTATAGCGAGCCTTTAATCCCTCAAATTCAAGATTCTGAAATACTGATAAATAGTGTTGACAGGATTGATAGGCAAATCATAAATTCTTGTCCTAACCTGAAATTAGTTCAACAATCGGGAATCGGTGTTGATGGAATTGACATTGACTATTGCTCAGAAAGGGGAATATACGTAGCAAACGTGCCTATGGCAAATGCAATATCTGTGGCTGAACATACTTTTTTGTTAATCCTTTATCTTTCAAAGAATATCAAGCTCAATTCCTTTAGTTCAAATCCAAATTCTGGAGCATTTATTCGAAGAATGCCTGATCATATGGGAATTGAATTATCTGGAAAAACTATACTTATTCTGGGGTTGGGAGTTACCGGAATCGAAGTTGCCAAAAGGGCAAAGGCCTTCGGAATGAAAGTCATAGCGGTAACGAAACATCCATTTACTAAAACTGAAGGTGGAGATAAGAAATATTTTGTAGATAGCATATTTGGTGTTGACAAACTTCCACAAGCGCTGCCATTAGCCGATATAGTTTCGATACATACTCCACTAAATAACGAAACAGAAAACATGATAAGCAAAAAAGAAATGGATTTAATGAAAAAATCTGCGTATTTGATTAACGTAGCTAGGGCACCAGTTGTTAATCATGAAGCGTTGTTTATTTCCCTGAGAGATAAAAATATATCAGGTGCAGCATTTGATGTGTTTTGGAAAGAACCTGCAGATCAAAACGACGATTTGTTAAAGCTTGATAACTTCCTTCTGACTCCTCATATAGCTGGATGGACCTACGAAGCAATAGATTCTATCTCTGATATCATACGCATTAACATCGAAAGGATGATGCGTGGTCAAATCCCTTTAACTTTGGTTAACCATATCGATTAAAATCATTGTTTAAGATAACAATGTGCAACTACCTAATTTGCCATAAAACAACGATACTCATTTACCGCTTTTGACACAATAGCAAAATCCAAATTCTGCTGGCTTTTCATATCCATTATATAACACGATATTTTATTCACTTTTATTTGTGGTAAAAAGGAAGAAATCTAGAGATGAATTATTTCCTAAAGATAATGCTCAATCTAATAATAATATAGATGAGCATGATACAAAGAACATAGTCGATACTGATGAACAAGCTTCAGATCAGAAGAAAGCTTATAGGGAAAAAATCCAAATCGCCATTTCTTCTATTATTGCCTCCTCTGCACTAACAATATCAAAATTCATTATTGCAATCTTTACAAACAGTTTGGGTTTGTTATCTGAAGGAATGCATTCAGGCCTAGATGTGTTTGCTGCTTCTATGACTCTTTATGCGATCAGAATTTCACGTAAACCGCCTGATATTGATCATAATTACGGCCACGCAAAATTTGAGAGTTTGGCTAGTCTTGGAGCGGTATTACTATTATTTGTCGTGGCTGGGTGGATACTTTACGAAGGCTTTGAACGAATCTTTTTGAAACATGTAAACCCAGAAGTAACGCTACTTTCTTTTGGAGTCTTAATTGCTTCAATAATTGTTGACTATTGGCGCTCTAGGGCTCTATATAGAGTAGCTAACAAGTATGGTAGCCAGGCAATAGAAGCCGATGCATTACATTTCCGTGTTGATATGCTTACATCGTCAGTTGTACTAGTAGGACTAGCTGTTGTCTTTTTATTTCAGATTCCAAACGCTGATGCGTATGCTGCAATTGCAGTGGCCATATTGATAGTTTACACCTCATTAGGTTTGGGCCGGAGAACCCTAGACGTATTATTAGACAAGGCTCCTAAAGGTATTCAGGGTCAGATACATGAATCTATAACCGGTTTTGAAGGCATTCAAAAGGCACATAGCATAAGAGTAAGAAAAGTTGGACAAGATACATTCGTTGATCTTCACATAGAAGTTCCCAGAACTTTTACTCATGATAAAGCACATAGGATAGCCACCAATGTTGAGAACAAAATTAAGAACGAACTTCTTCCCAATTGTGATATAGTAGTACATGTTGACGCGGTGGAGGATAACATGTCTGAAACTATCAAAGACAAGATTCGACTAATAGCCGAAGATTTTCCAACTATTAAGAACATTCACTCTATTTACATCTCTAATGTTGTCTCAGAAACTGATATAGATACTGAACAGAACAAAAACTCTGAAAAGCATTTCCGACCGTTACATCTATATCTTGATGTTCAAATGGATGATAAATTGGGGTTCAAGATTGCACATAGTGTAGTGGATAAATTCGAAAAAAAAATAAAAACGGAAATTCCTAACATAATTCGTGTTACAACACATATCGAAACGGACCTCGACGTCGAATCCTCTGTTGGACAAGAAGAATTTGCCGACGAGCATTTTCTAGATATTATAAAGGAAACTGCCATGTCTGTAATGGGAGTTTCTGATTGTAATGATATTTCTCTTGTATATGTTAAAGGGGAATTACACATTACCCTTACTATCAAAATTAATCCCAATCATATCAAAACTGGGACTGATGATTTGGTTAATAGTAAAACTTCGTCCAATGAAAGCAGTAGTATCATTGACGATGACCACAGTGACGACCAGCCAAATGATATTTCTGTTGAGAAGGCTCATTCCATATCTACCCAGGTGCAGAATCTGTTACTTCAAAGCACAAAAGCATCAAGAGTTATAGTGCATGCCGAACCTGATGAGTAACAAATACCACGATCGCTTCTTGAATATGACGAAGAAAGATTATTGATTAGATATGGTATTTGAAACATCTTATATTGATTTTTTTATGGATTCAAGCTGACCAAAGATATATCCAAAAATGAAGATAAGGGTGTGTTTCAAATTCATAATGATCTGCTAGCTCCCAAATATTTTCTAAAAGTGTTTTCTCAGAACTTACAGTTATTTTACTATTACTCAGATTAACACTAATAATTATTACTAAATATTTAGTCTACTATCGCCTTTATGTCTGTTAGGAGAAAATAACATGAATAGCAGATAGGTAAGAAATATTTTGCTTCTATAGAACAAAGTTGTTATCTTTATAGGTTCCACTTTGTCTTAAAGTGATAATTGGGCAAAAGAGTTGCAAAGAAAAAAATGCTATACTTCGTGTTACCACCATTACGAAATGTACTGGACTCTCGATGGCAGTTATTTAAGTCAATTTATTTTTTGATACTCTCACACACGGATTATGTTGCACATTTAAGCCATGTGTACAACACGCTGATTAACAAAACTATTAAACTGTCTAATTTCTTCTGCCTATTATGGGTAAATTTTACACAAGCTTTTGGAATGTAAATAATCTATTTGATACACTTCCTTCATCTCTTGGATCTGATATTGAATTTACCCCTTCCAGAGGATGGAATAATATAGTAAAAAACAAGAAGATTGAAAACCTGGCCTTCACCATAGACTCGCTTCATAACAATGAAGGACCTGATCTTTTAGGCCTATGTGAAGTAGAAACTGAAACAATGCTTTCAGAATTAGTGGATAAATTATCTCCCGAAAAGGAATATGCCATTGCAGAGTATTTAAATGGGCCAGATGTTCGAGGGATTGACACCTGTCTACTATATTCAAAAAAGAAATTTAGTCTTAACTCATTAAGAGGATATAGTATCAAACTGAGATATCCAACAAGGAACGTATTAGTAGCCAACTTTACTTTGTTAGAGAACAAAGCCGATATAACTGTTATAGTGAATCATTGGCCTTCTAGGTCTGGTGGTCGCTATGAAACTGAACCATTGAGAATTGCAGCAGCCGAAAGTTGTGCAAGAGCCGTTGAGGATACATTAAAGATCGATCAATGTGAATTAGAAAATTTTCCTGTCGATTTGAGAAACGATGAAAATGTTCTGTCTCATTTGAATCAAAAATGGAATAAAAATATTCTTCTAATGGGTGATTTCAATGATAACCCGTATGACAAGAGTATACTGAATCATCTTCATGCCACACCCGACGCTAATAAACTTCTAAATTGGGATGAAATTTTCGAACATCCTAGCCTTACAAAGCGATGGCCAACAAGTAAACAAACTGACAAACATAATTATCTATTTTATCAGGGTTACTTGTTTAATTGCATGTGGCCAATCATGCCAGATGGTACTATTTATTATAACGATGGATTTGACTTATTTGATCAATTTATCATATCTCGAGGCCTGCTGTATGGTTCACAGAAGTTAAAGATGAATCTGAATTCTATTCGAATCAACAAGAGTACTCAGTTGGATCGAGCTTTACCTGAAAGTAGTTTTGATATTAAAGACAGAAACAAAATTCACCCATCACTAAGACAAGTTCCAATGAGATTCGAGTATCAGAGAATTCGACCAAATGGTGAGCTTGAAGAATTATCTCCTGGCAGAACAATTCTGACGGGTTATAGCGATCACTTTCCTATAGAATGTACTATCGAAACCCTTTAATTATTAAATTGGTATTTTTCCAAAAAATTTAATTTCAATCTCTAAGAACGATATTGGCCTAAGAAGTTTTATCCATCATCTGAGTTTGCTTTCATGAATATCATCATGATACTTGATCATTGGGGATATGTAATTTGGATTATACAATCCAAATTGGGAGTCTTGGCGAAATGAAAAAGAACTATTCATGCTTTCTTCATAATCTTAAATAGCCAAAATTTAATACGCTGATTGAATATCACTAATAATCAATGCATAATTGGGATGAAGAGCTAGAAAAATTAATGGAGAAAAAACTTAAACAGTATAGAGATATTGCAGAAACTAAGAACGACCCATCACAAAATATTTCTGACGGGAAAATTAATACTCCAATTTCCTTAACCGATTATAATTTTAACGAGATGACTCAAAAATACAGCTATTTGGTTGTAGATTTTTGGGCACCCTGGTGTGGCCCATGTAAGATGGTCTCTCCAATCATTGATCAGCTTGCTTATGAACTAAGTGGAAAAGTTGTTTTCGGAAAACTAAATGTGGATGAAAATCCCACTGTTGCAAGATTGTTTGGCATTCAGAGCATACCTACTTTGATGATATTTAAAAATGGAACTGCAGTAGATGGTATATTAGGCGCAGCTTCAAAGGCACAAATATTAGCGAAACTTTCAAAGTACAATAACTAATTTAACATATTTTCCTGTTATGAAGGCATTTACTATCCCCTGATTATTATGGAAGCTGAATTACGGGAGAAACTTGAGTATTTGCAATGTCTTTGAGAGGACATAAATTAGAAAGTGAATTCAAAGTTTCGCAACTTTCAAAATAAAGGGATCATTCTCTCGGTGAGTACCTCACAGATTCTCTTTGCTTGTCTGAGGACTTTTTACGTGAAATTTGATTTTTAAAGCTATTACTCATTTCATCAAAGATCTTTGCTATGTCGTACTCATTTGTAGAGGTATAAGAGTATCTTCTATAAGGTGAGATTATACTAGCAGAAATTTCATACCTTTTTCGTTCACCGGTAATATCTTTGATCTTGATTTTGCACCTTGCCTCAACAATTTCTGGTGAAATTTTATACAATAATTTAATAGTATTTGTAAATTTTCATTTTACCAATTCTGATTCGAAAGGATCTTCTGGGAGCCCAATTATGTAAGCTGGGATCTCGCTTTCGACCTGTTCGCCAAGAAGAGCTATTATGTCTCTAAAGGTAATTATGCCCAACACGGTCTCCATTGATTTTACTAAGGCGTAAGTTGAATTCGATTTTAGCATCAAGTCGATAACTGAATTGATAGTTTCGCTTGGGCTAATGGTAATTAGGTTTTTGTCCGCGATTCCTCTTGAGGCTAGTTCCAGACGATGCTGCTCGTGATCCGATATCATAGCGTCTCTGGCAATTCTTTCAGAAGGGATCAGAGTTCTAAGTATGTCAGTTGATGTTAGAATTCCTACAACCATATTCTTGCCATCTTGTGTTTGTTCAACTATTGGCAAATGATCAATCATGTCTTTTATCATGATGTTCCTTGCAGTTGCCACTTTATCTTCTGGACCAATCGTGACAAGTTCGGGAGTCATAAGGTCTGACGCTATAATTCTTTTGTCAAAGTTTAGCTTCTTTTTCACAAATGTGTCAAATATATATTGTAGAAT
>QCWC01000120.1 GCA_013114705.1 Candidatus Nitrosocosmicus sp.
TAGTGATAATTAATAATTTAATTCTTGTGAATCAAAAATTTGTGATGATAATGAATTTGAAGTTAAAACAGTTAATAATTAGCAAAAAAAAAATTTATTTAGGTTGTCTAAACTCCGATTTCCTTTGCCAGTCTTATGATTTTTTTTCCTTCTTTTGTCAACTTATTATAGGTCTTGTTCTTTACGTTACTTCTCTCTACTAGTCCCTTGTCTTCAGCTTTAATAAGCAATTTATGACCATACCCATAAGCGCCCAATTTCTTCAAAAGGTCCCTTGTAGAATATTCTTTCTCACCGATTGTCTTTATCAATTTTACTAATGCTCTTTCTTCAATCATTATTTTGATTAAATTTGCGTCACGCATGATAGTAAAGATGAACTAAGGCTATTTATTAGTTACTTTTTATGGCAACAAATATCGATATTGTTTAAAGAATATTGACACATTGTATGAAAGGGTAACAAAGAATTCTACAAAGATTTACAGAAAATTCCAGTAGACAAGAATTTTTGTGTTTATAGAGATGTAAAATCTGTTAAATAGATTATGAAACAAAAATTTTTAAGCCTCTAGGAAGCCAAAAAACATATGAAGATCACTGTTTCAGCAATTAAGGCAGATATAGGAGGAATTGGGGGACACACGCGACCGAGCGATAAACTGGTGCAAACAGTAAGAGATTTTGTGAACGAGAATGGAAAAGGGATTTTGATTGACAGTTACATTGGATACACAGGTGACGACATTCACATCATAATGACCCATACCTTAGGAATAGACAATAAACAGATTCACAAGCTTGCATGGGATGCCTTTACTGAAGGGACCAAGATTGCTAAAGAGCAGGGATTATACGGCGCAGGTCAAGATTTACTTAAAGATTCATTTTCAGGAAACGTGAAGGGAATGGGACCGGGCGTCGCCGAGATAGAGATGGATGAAAGACCTAGTGAGGTTTTTTGTATTTTTGCTGCCGATAAGACTGAGCCAGGAGCCTATAATTTTCCTTTCTGGAGAATGTTCGTAGATGCTAGAAGCAATACAGGTTTAATTATTAATGAAGAATTGGCACGTGGTGTTATTTTTAGGATAATGGATGTGATGACTGGCAAGATAGCTGATTTAAAATTATGGAATGAGAAGGCTGAATTAGAAGCAGCTCTAATGTACCCAGGAAGATATGTAGTACATTCCGTTTTATCTCACCAAGGTGAACAGATTGTATCTTGTTCTACTGATAGACTCCATAATATAGCGGGAACCTATGTAGGTAAAGACGATCCAATTGCAATAGTAAGAACCCAAAAGAATTTTCCAGCAACGGAGGAGGCTGGAAGTGCATTTAACGATCCCCATATAGTTGCAGGAAATACGAGAGGTAGTCATCACATGCCTTTTATGCCAGTCATGTTGAATTCACCGGCCAGTTTGAATTACTCAATCCCAATAGTATCTTGTCTGCTGTTCAGCATGCATAATGGAAAGCTCACTGGTCCTCACGATGGGTTTGGAACTGCTGACTGGGATCATCAAAGAAGATTGGCTTCTGAACGAGCTATGGTTCTCAGGGTCCAAGGATTTATTCACCCAGCCACACTAGTTCCAGATGAATTAGAATACAATAAAGGATATGAGGCACGAATGTCTAAACTAAATGAGAAATTCAAATGATCAGGAACAAATCAGATGTTTGTGAATAAAGGGCCATTCATAATCAATTTAAAAAATTATTTGGAGATTTCGGGTGAAAAAGCCCTTCTTCTTACAAGGGAAGCTGAGAAGGTCAGTCATGATCTGGGAGTTAGAATAATAGTATCACCTCCACAAGTACTTCTTGGTTGGGTATCTAAAAGTACGACGCTTGAAGTTGTAGCTCAACATGTAGATGCTAATCAAATAGGAGCCAGTACAGGTTTTTCGATACCCGAAATGGTAAGAGATGCCGGAGCAATTGGTTCAATAATTAACCATAGCGAACATCCAGTTGAATTAACCATGATCGCAGACATATTAAAACGAATGAGGTCTTTAGACCTTGTTTCTATAGTTTGTGCAAAAAACTTTGTTGAATTAAAAGAAATAAGCAAATTGGAACCAGATTACGTTGCCATTGAACCCCCCGAATTGATCGGTACTAAAAGATCTATATCAACAGAAAAGCCCAAGCTGATAAGCGAATCATTCCAGTATTTACAATCCAGTGCTCTTAGAACAAAGTTGATTTGTGGAGCCGGAATTAATGCACCGGAGGACGTACGGATTGCATTAGATTTAGGATCTTCAGGGATACTTGCAGCTAGTAGCATTGTAAAATCAGATAAATGGTATGAAAAGATATATGAACTAGCAGTACAATTCAAAGATCCTAAATAAGTCCTTAAATCGGTATTAAGAATGAATATTATTCGGAATTGATGTAACCAATGTACAAGAAATACAACCTAGCAGATGTCCAACGCAATGTTATTGATCTACTTCAAAATAATAATCCAATGTCTACTTCCGAAATCGCAAAGTATCTGGGTACAAATCGAATCACCATCTCAAGATATCTTGATATTTTATACTTTCAAAAAATTATCAATAGAAAAAAAATTGGCTCTGTGAATTTTTGGTTTTTGCACCCTGGGATAGCCAACTTGGATTCTCAAGATGAAAATTTCTTAGATGTTCAACAAAAACTAATTGGAGCATTGCTGAACGGTAAAAAGGAAATTGCCGAAAATATTGTTTTAAGTTTAATCAATCGCAACATCAATTTGAGGAAGATAGTTTCCAATGTCTATTTGCCAGTGCTAAACACAATTCTAGAATTATATGACAGGGGAAAAATTGGCAAGACAGAAAAGATCCATCTGTGTAGTAATCTTTCCAATTCGGTAAGGATTCTTGGGAATGTTTTGAAGGTAAATAATACTAGATTCGGAGATTCTCAAATTATAATCATTTCAGGAGATGATGATTCACTTCCAATATGCATAATGTTAGAGATATTGACGAATAAAGAAGGTATCAATTCCATACTAATAGGGAATGTAGAAAACTATATCGATCCCTTTTTTGATATTGATTTACAACGTTATGTAAACAAGCTTTCCAAGAGAACGAGTGGAAAATCAGTTATAGTAGTGATTTCAAACAACGAAACATCCATTAGGTTCCTATATTCAACGCTCATTGAAGTTGAAACTCAAGTTAAGGATCAGATTTTTATCTTTTCTAACAAGTTATTGAAAGATAAACTAGAAAAGAATGTAATTGGAGCAAGGATGTACGCAGATTTTGAAAAGCTACTCAACGACCTAGAACAAAAAATAGCCAGATGAGTTCGAGTGTTGAATTATGCGTACTGAGCCTTTATTTTTTCTATCACTCTCTCATGCTCAGGGCTCTTCTTTCGTGCATATCGTTCCATTGCACTAAGCGGAACTCCTCCCAAAGTCCTGGCAAGAGTTGCAAAAAAGACTTTCTTTATTGGATCATTCTGACCAACCTTATGCATAAACTTGTGAATCGCATATTTGAAGTTGTGTTGCCAAGTTTTATACATGACCCCGAGTTTGGCGGGATCCATTGTGTTACCAATATCGAAAAAGTCAGATTTTTCCAACAAGCCGATCGGAACAAAGGTCAATGGAGTAACAGTAAATTTAGAATCTGGCTGTTCCTTTTCGAGTTGGTGAATGAGCTGGATTGTCTCCCAGCTATCATCTGCATTCTCGTTATTATCCAATCCCATGATAAGTGTAAAGGCCGGGACCCAATAATTCTCATTCAACGTCTTTACACCTTCCTTCACAACCCAATGCCATTCAGAAGGTCTAAATGGAGCAAGTTTTCGGTCCGCATACTTGCCTATCAATCTAATACTACCAGTCTCAAAACCACATTGGACTCCTATATGATTAGAGGGACCGGCTTTTATTATCTTTGAAACATTAGGAATTAGTTTCTCATCAGCAATGGCCCCTGCTAATGTTCCATGGGTAGGATTGGTATGCTCCACACCCGTTTCCATTATACCTTTGAATAATTCTTCAATGGCCTCACGGTTTGGTTGCATATTCTTTGTTGTTCTAGGGTTAAGTCCATATACAAAAATGTCATCGCTATGTATCCATGCGTTCTTCAATCCTCCATATTTCATATTGACTTGAATTTCACGTTGCACTTTTTCCACAGGATAGTAACGTAGCGGTCGAAGAGTTACATCACAAAATTTGCAACCTCTTCCGCATCCCCTCATCACTTCAACCATTCCGTGCATGCTTGGATTGACTATTTCAGGTATTTCGTCAACGCTAGGCTCTTTTGAATAATGAATGAATCGACCATGATATTTTCTACCATTTCTATCAAATTCTTTGATTTCTACTTTAAATTCAGATTTCTTAAAGGGATTCGCTGTTTCCAATTCATTATTAATTAAAGAATCAAAAAATCTACCTCCGGCGCCATCAATTTCGGGCCCAATACCCCCTAAATCTCCTTCTACAATAGCATAAAGGCCATATTCTTCTATTTTTGCCGGATCATAGTTGTACTGCCAAGTACCAGAGGCTCCAACGACAACCTTTGCCTTGCTACCATTTTTTTGTTTGGCTGAATTGATGCGATGATGTAAATCACGATTATAAAATTCTGCATATGACATTTGCTTTCTTCCATAAGTGAAAGTCATAGTAACTGGTCCCATGCCAAGTGGGTCCATTTCGTAAGTTCCTACAAATTCCGTTTGAGGTCCTATGAATTTATCAATATGGTCAGGATGAGCAACCACAACATCTTCCTTGGCATAGCCATCCCGTAGCAAAGCGGCTTCAACTTTCCTCAATCCATATGGAGCGTAATCGGCCAAACCATTAGAATTGGCAATTGGATTACATATAAAATCAAAGAGTAACTTTGGAGTAACTTGATTACCTAATATTTTATACCATATTGAATCATGACTACGATTTGGATCCAGTGCAGGAGCACATCCAAAAAACGATGCTAGTGAAATTCCTCTGTAGGGAGACATTAATGTTCTATCGGCAGTAAGAACGACCTTTGGATACTTCATATTATATGTTATCTCAAAGTGTAGGAATCAAAAAAGATAATTAAAGTTTTCTTATTTATAACCCAAAAATATTATAAAAAGATTAAATTAGTACGAAATTATTTCTTGGCACCTAATGTCCTATTTTTTAATCTCATGTGACTTCCTCGGCATTTTCTGCATCGAGTACCACCAATAGGATTTTTTGCACCGCAATCGAAACAAATTCTAAAGAATAATCGTCGCTGCTGAGCTATTTGTTTTTTAGTTACATCGGTAATGGGCATTATAAACATTCTTTAGGGCATACCCATTTTTATCTTTCTATTTTATTTTTTTATGCTAAAAAATTTATTAGTAATCAAACTGCTTTAAAATGATGCCAGATTACTTTGAAGTAGATAGACTAGCAGAGGATATAGCAAAGATTTATGCATCCCAACTTGCAGTATCCTTGTTTAAGGTCAGAAACGAGAAGAATCCATCGAAAGAAGAATTTAGGGATACAGTTATAGATTTTATGAAAAATTTCGAGTATTCTATCGGAAAATTTCCAGACACAGAAGAAGGAATCAAATTTAAACAACATTGTAAAGATCTGCTTCAGAAGGAAATTGGTATTGTGAAAGAAGGAAAGAACAAAGAAGTAGAAAAAAGACACAAATATTATACAGAATACAATTGATTATGAGATCAGATATCGAAGGGAAACATTTTATATATAATGTTTCTTAATTATAACACTGAGAGATAGTGATAGGTAATAACAAACAATTCTTGTCTCAACAATTGTTGTGGATTGGTATATCATTAGGTATAAGTCTTGCAATCTCATTCTTGCTTCCGTTTCCGTTATCACTGCCGGTAATTATAGTAGTATTCATATTACTCAGTTATTACATTAGAAATCGAGCTATGAAGAAGATGGGAATGGCTGGTTCAGTCTTTGGTGGAAATGGTAGTTCAGTCAGCTACTATTGTATGAGTTGTGGTACGAAGCACAATCAATCATCATGTCCAAAATGCGGTTCCAAAATGAAGAGAGTAGGCTCCTAAAGCTGATAATCAAGTTTTTTTATAATAATGGATAGAAACGAAAAACTTAAAGTAATTAAAGAAATCAACGAATTCATAGATCAAATCAATAGTGAATCCACTCAAGAATCTCTGATTCTTGTTGAAGGAAAAAGAGATCTAGAGGCACTGTCGTATCTTGGTTGTAACGGAAACATAAAGATATACCATAATTTTAAGAACCACATAGATCTAGTGGATAAATTTCGTGACAATTACAAGAAATTGATCATATTGTTGGATTTGGATCGAACCGGAGAAATAATGACGAAGAAAATATGCAATATGCTCAGACAGAAGTATATTGATCAAAAATATAGAATGAGATTATTACGAATAACACAAGGAAAAGTTAAGAATATCGAAGAATTAAAGTCATTTTATGATAGCATGCTATTAGAATAAGTATATGTTATGAAATTGACTAAAAAACAAGTTAGGGGATAGATTTGTAAGTGGATAAAGGAAAGCGGTTTTTTTTTAAAACAAAAAACTTAATCAAGGTATGCTATTATAGTTATGATAATCACCAAAATATGATAAACAAAATTAACAATGAGGTAGTAAAGATGCCAAATACTGGTATTGTAAAATACCATGTGAAACTGAAATTTGATGTTGATGGCTTGGTAGAAAAGGCAGATATAATTGGCGCTATTTTTGGTCAGACTGAAGGATTATTGGGACCTGAAATGAACTTAAATGAATTACAAAAAGTATCCAAGGTCGGAAGGATTGAGGTCAATGTAGACACAAAATCCAACTCAGCCCGAGGTGATGCGTTAATTCCAATGAGTACCGATATCTCGACTGCCGCCTTGATAGCCG
>QCWC01000121.1 GCA_013114705.1 Candidatus Nitrosocosmicus sp.
ATTAGAAGTGATCTTTTAATTCAATTAATTTTCTATCTTATTATGTTTTTAATAATTCTGTATTTATAAGTGCAATCTGGTATAGATATATTAAGGGAAATTAATTATACTTTTGTGTCGCAAGTGACACCAGTTCTATTTTTATTAAAATGAAAGTAAATTATCGGTTTATGAACAGGAAGTATATATATTTATATGTTAGGGTTTTTGCTATTTATATCTTTTTATCGTTATATTATGAAATCTTTGATTTTTTCACTTCAAAATTATTAGTGCTAATAATATTGGTCTAATTTTAGTGAATATATTCTGAAATTCTTCTTTGTTGTCTAATGGAATTTATGATCGCACTATTGCTTGTCCACTCGTTTTTGGAAATGTTCATCCCTACACAAGCTTGAGTAATTGCTTTGTCGAGACTGTCAAAAATTTCACCTTTGGTTTTCATAGCCATTCTGATACCTTCCCTAATCTGCCATACTCCAACAGGTAATACGTAGTCAGGGTGAATTTGCCTCAAGATTATTGCTGCTGATTTCCTTCTATGCCGTTCCAAATATTCGGTTACTGCAACCCTTGCAGCAAAATAAGATCCTCCTATTTTTGGATAATTTTTCGGTGAACCAGAAATCTCTGCTGCTGATTCTATACTTACTTTGCCATCATTGTCAATCCAGGCTTCATGCATTTCAAAACTCCATACCAGGTCTGGAATCAAAATGATTGCATAATCGTTTCCTAAATGTGCATACCGATATAAGTGAAAATTATCTAACGAAGAATAATCTATTAACTTTTTAATTAGATTCGCAGATATGATTTGATCTACTGCAGTGATACTCCATTTTGTGGGAACCAATTTCCTCCTCTTTTTGGTTCCAAGCATTCCTATGCTCAAGATCTTGCTCAGTCTACTAATTTCCGTACCTTTGTTGTAGAGCATATTGACTGCTTCATTTGCATTCAAATCCTGATCATAGTATACTTTTTCTATTCTTTTATCGACACTGATTGCTGCAGGAATCCTTAGCCCCTCCATCTTTGATACCAGTCCAAACTGTACAGAATCTGCGTCTGTTACTGAAGAATTATCTATCTCTTCAAATCTTAGAGTGGGTTTTTTATCAAATTTTACTTCGATATTAATGGATTTATTTGCCATTGCCAATTCTTGCAGCAATTCTACGTATTTGTTGTTATTTGCATCTACAATTGCAGAAGCCAAACTTGTTCCCCGAATCAAAGATAGCCTATTGCTTATCAGATCTTCTAGTTCAAGTCCCGTCCATTCCTCTGGATGATCCAAAAACTTGACATCCCCACACTTGGTTGAAACCAGAGGTCCAATGTTCACCTTGGGATAGGAATAGCTTCCAACAAAAACAGAAGGTGGTGATCCACCTAACAAACTCTCTGAAACGTCTAATAGATTTTCTCTCAATAGTTTGTTCCAATTTTGTCTTATCTTTTCTTTTACTTCGATACTACTTCTTGATGGCATCGGGAGGTAAGTAGATATACAGACGTACTTATTTGAATTTAAATCAAGATCATTGAAAAATCCAATCAAGATTTTTCTGATAGCTTTTATTAACTAACTGCGTTAAATGAAGAGAAATTGAAAATTATTTGTTGGTCTATTTTAAATTTTTCAATAAATCACTTACTGGCAATACATTTAATATATCATCCCTTTCTGCCCAACCTCTTCTGGCTTGAGCAATTCCAAATTTCAAAAATGCATAGTGCAGTGAGTGATGAGCATCTGAATCGATAACCATTTTTACTCCTGTATCTGTTGCCATCCTTATGAATTCATCCTTTAAATCGAGTCGATTGTAATGTGCATCGATTTCCAATACTGTGTTAGTTTCCATGGCAGTGAAAAGCAATTTCGAAATGTTGACCGGATAACCTTCTCTTTTGTTGATAATTCTGCCAGTCGGGTGGAATATTATATCCACGCTAGGATTCTGAGCAGCCCTTATCAACCTCTCAGTTTGTATTTCCTCTGTCAGAGAGAAGTTCGAATGTATTGCTGCACCAATTATATCAAGCCTATCCAAAACATTATTTGAAATATCCAGAGAACCGTCCTTTAGGATATTCACTTCCGCACCTGCCAATATTCTGAATTTCTTGTCGTCCTTATTTCTATTGTCTTTCAAATTTTTTGTTCCTGCCTCTTTGAGATAATTATTACGATCTCTATTGCTCTTTGGTCTATTTTCTTCGACAAAAAAATCTCCCGACTTTATTCGATCATTTATTTCATTTATCTTGATTAATTGATCCAGTAGTTGTTGTTCGTCTAGTCCCTTGGCAATGGCCAGACTCTTTGTATGATCTGTGATTGCGATATAATCTAAATGAAATTTTGTTTTAGCAAAGTACGCCATTTCCTCAATGGACAATTGACCATCGGTATTGTTTGAATGGACTTGGAGGTCCCCTTTCAAGGATTCATATTCTACTAGGTTCTGAATCTTGTTGATCCATTGTCTAGAGTGTCTCTTGGCCATCTCAATTTCTCCGTGGTTTTCTCTCATTTCGGGTGGTATCCACTCTAAACCTAGCAAGTTATAGATCTCAGTTTCGGAGTCGCCAGCCAATTTCTGTCCTGTTTTGTTATCAAATAAACCCCATTCATTTAAGCGGTAGTCACGCCCTTGAGCTAATTTTCTTAGTTGTATGCCATGTTCTTTGCTTCCAGTAAAATATAATGATGCTGAGCCAAAACTATCCTCAGGAACTACTAGCATATCCAGGTCTATTCCATTTTTTAATCTCACAAAAGCCTTTGATGTTCCTCGACTCAGGATTTCTTCAATTTCAGGCAGAGTTATTAAATCATCAATTATATCGGATGGATGCTTTGATACTACCAACAGATCTATATCACCGATTGTTTCCTTCATTCTTCTAAAAGATCCGACTACAATGAGCTTTGAAACTTTCTCATTTCCTGTCAAATAGTTTTCAATTTGGTTGATTATTGGGAACAGATCTCCCAACAAAAATCTTGACTTACCTATACGGTGGGATTGAATTTTCTTTAGGAGATTAACCTCTTTCTTTTCAGAAAATCCCGGTATTCTTCGTAATTTTTTCTCTTTTATTAAGCTCTCTAGATCATTTAGATTCCTAATCGTCGTAGTATCTAGGATCTCTTTAAGAGTTTTGGGACCAATTCCTTCCAACCCCAAAAAGTCATCGACATCTATAGGATATTTGATTTGTAATTTTTCATAGTATTCAATTTTACCAGTGTTTAAATATTCCTCAATTTTAGAAGAAATTGCCTTGCCAATTGATGGAATTTGCAACAAACCGATCAAACCATTTTCTTTGTAAATTGTTTCTAGACGAACAGGTAGATTTTCAATTTGGTCAGCTGCTCGTAAATACGCTTTGTTCTTAAAATTTATATTTTTATCGTCTTTATTTGAATCCATCTCAAGTAAAAATGCAATCCTGCGAAGCATCTTTGAGATCTCTGCATTGGTTATTGTCACTCTACGTTTAAGACGACCGTGTCTTAAATTTATGGCCCCGTAAATTCATGATCTATAGGGGGTCAGTTCATTAAAAATTTCTTAAAAAGCCCATAACCTTTGGACAAATCACATTAGCTAGTTATGATGATGGATTTTATTCAAAGACTGAATCTAAATATTTCAGATTTTATACATAATGTATAAACTCGGTAAAAACCTGAAACTTAGTAATCTTTTATTCTGAAAAAGCAAAAAGTATTTTGTTTTTTATCATCCACTCTCAATTTCAATTCCTTTTGTTCCAAGTACATTTTTTTCCTTAAAGATATCTCTTATATTCCATTTGTGTAAGTAGATCATTATTTCTGTGTCAATATCCGGAGGAACACCTATTGTTTTTTCTGTATTTTCTTTGTCTATCGTTTGTATAAATTTCTAAAGTGTCGTCAGACAGGATAAGCTTTATACCTTCTTTTTTTGACACCGGGCATTTTTAAAATCACTTTAATTTCCTTTTCTGTCAAATTAGCGTCCGCTAAAGGTTCCCTTTCTCTCCTGATACTTTGTCCTACCTCTCCATCAATGAAATTTCTGCTGATGCTACCTTGCGAAGGTTTATTTTTTTGATATCTCCAAACTCTCCAACGGTAGGTCTACCATCTGGCCAAGTAATCATCTAATATCCAAAAACAATTGGGCCAATTTTTCTTTCCCTATTTCCATCCTGTGTTTGATATTCTCTCACTAATTCTTTAGGTGGGTTGTTTTTTGCCTCATTGAATTAATTAAAAATTCTTTCCATTTCCTCGTCCATGCTAATGAATTCCTTAAAAAAGTCCAATCTAAAGAAATTGATGATATTTCTTCTATTACTAATGCTATATTCAAAGAAGTTTCTATACCAGTCAATTGGGTTGACGCGCTTGTTATTCATGAGGAACTTCTACAGATTAAATTATTTAGGTATTGTATTTATGTAAAAGTCATAATATATAACTGATCATATTATGTTACGTGATATCGGTTACAATATCTGCAGCAAACATAATTTTGTACCGGCTCTATCCAACTTCCATTCCTAATTCGCTAAAAATTAATTTAAGATGGATTAAGTGAAGTTACCATGAGTAATATCTGAGATGAATATCTTGAATATATTTGAAATATTCTTTCTAAAAAAAAATAAATTGATAACTTAACCTGTTATGATATTAACAATAATAAGGGATATCCTGAGAAATTTAAACTGATTATGAAATCGATAGATGAAGAAATTGCTTGGAAATTATTGAAACCTGTGTGTAGAGAAATTGATGAACTAATTGAACAAAAACAAATGCAATTTCTTTCGGGATATCATAACGAGAGTGATGGTATCTACGTGCTAAAATTACAGAGCAATCATCTGCATTTTGCCTCCAGGGGACTCAGAGATAGTATTGGGGATGTCGCTTATAAGGACGGCAGTCTTAGAATCGGATTAAGATCCGGAGGGGTCCCACTTAACATTTTTGTTCAAATCACATGAAAACATAATCATCAATTCATGTCATTTTTTTCTCTCAATTTTCAATTTCGAGATTCACTACTGTTAATGTTATCAATTTTTTCTCAATAATGATCATTTCATAAATAGATTTTTGAGAGTTTTTCTAATTATCTGAGTCATCTACTTTGCTAACAATAGCTTTCAATGTTCGTTTTCTCAATAGTATCATACATGGAAATGATACTAATGATATAATCGTTGCAGTCAAAAAGATTAGGTTATAGGATAATGTAGATGGATATGATTCTATATTTGCTCCACTAGTAGGATCCTGGAATGTCTGCATAAACGTAGTTGCTATCACTGGACCAATCGAACTGCCCATTAATACCAGTACGACGGAAATACCTATTGAAATTCCACTAAATTGATAAGGGGTGTACTGTAATGTAATGTTGAAAGCTCCTACTTGAGTGAGGGATAAACCAGCAGATATCACGACTAAATTTATTGCAATCATTAACTCATCCAAATGGAACATAAACAAGCTAGCAAATCCTATTGTTGTCAAGATACTCCCAACAATGATAGGCTTAAAGTTTCCAATTTTGGAAACGATGAAACCTGATGAAGGTGCAAATATTAAGAATACTACCATGAAAGGTAGTTGGACCATTGCACTTTGAATGGCATCACCACCGAAACCAAAAGGGATCGGACTAGTTACCAATATGGGAATTGTTTGATAAACCATAAACATCGTGATGCCAAACACAAGTAAAATGATATTTGAAGGAAGTAAAATTTTATCTGTGATCAATCTGAGGGGAATCAAGGGTTCTTTTGCTCTTTTCTCAACTACAACAAATGTCAATATTGAGACAATAGTCAAAACAATCAAAGCCATTAAAATCATCAAGTCGGTGGATGTAGCCTCATGATCTTCACTATTAACGTTTGCAAAATATGTTAATGTTAACAGGAAAGCAGAAATTGTAAAAGCCAACGAAATTGCGCCTTTTATGTCAATGTGTTGTTTTCTTCGTCGACTGATGGTTCCCAACTTTTTCTTTAGGTTAGAAGAATATTCCTCCTTTCCTTCTAAATTTATTTCCTTGATAACTTGTGAACGATTATCATTTCTGATGCTTTTTTGAATGACCACCCATAGGATAATGGCAATTGGGATAATAGTAAAGAATGTGGCCTGCCATCCAAAGTTCTTTATAATTGTACCACCAATTGCCATACCCACGACCGACCCTGCCGCGAACATGGAGCTAAAAATACCTACTCCTATAGCTATCTTTGACACCGGAAACTGGTCTCTGATGATTCCAAATGCAATTGGAAACATCGATATTCCTATTCCTTGTATCACACGTGCCAAAATTAACATGTAAATATTATTGGAAATCCCTCCTAATGCGATCCCAACAATATAGATTATAAAGATTATTAACACCATTTTTTTCCTACCGTAAATATCTGATAGTTTTCCTGCAATGGGAGTCATTACTGCGCCAGAAATCAAATAAGCAGTTAGTATCCATGATGAAGTGCTATAGGAAATATCAAACTCCTCGATAATGTCACCAATTGCGGGTAGCAACATCGTTTCTCCATACATGGTAATTAGGATGGTTGAACCCAAAATCGCAAGCATGGTCCATGCGGATTTGTTTATTCTGTCTGGAGAACCTATTTCTGAGTCTCTCATTTAAAGATAACCTGTGATTTACAAAATGGTAAATTTTTAATTAAAAGAAATCAGATTACTGGTATTCTAATTTCGCTGTCCATTTTTCTTCTATACTCTCTATAATCTTCATCTATTTCCATGGCTGCTTGTAGAATCTTGCTTTTTATCGTATTAGATGAATTGATAAACATCTTTGTATCTTTGGGTAGACAGTGACCTCCTATTCCATCTCTTGGTTCCAGTATTTCGACAT
>QCWC01000122.1 GCA_013114705.1 Candidatus Nitrosocosmicus sp.
TCAACCTTGCTTCAAAAAATGGAAAAAGAAAAGATTGGAACAAAGGCGACCAGATCTGAAATAATTAATACACTATATAAAAGAAATTATATTTACAATTTTTCTCCACGTGGTAATGAATATACCTCCGGTGATTCCCAGCTATCAAAATCTAGCAAGAAACTAGGAAAGTTTGATAAATCTCAAATTGTATCAGAGTCTAATTCAGATGGGGATGGGGTTTCATTCAGAAGTTCGGCTATACGTCCAACACAACTGGGAATTTCGCTAATAAGGTCCATGCAGAAGCATGTTCCAATTGTTGTTTCAATAGGTCTCACCCGGACAATGGAAGAGCGTCTGTCAAATATCGAATCAGGAGAAAGTAGCAGTGACTCTGTTATCCGACACGCCCAAACCATGGTAAAAAAGGGTTTAGAATCCTTTGCAAAAAATCAGGATGAGATTAGTAAAGAGATATCAGCATCATTAAATACCGATTCTCAAACCCTTTATCCTGAGTCAAAAAGTCCAAGAATAATCACACTGGGGAAGTGTCCTATATGTCTAAGAGGAGATTTGATAGTAAAAAATTCTGCTAAGACCAAAAAAAGATTTGCGGGATGTTCCACTTATTCTACAGACAAGTGCAGTACAACTGCTTCGTTACCTCTAAAAGGTATGGTCAAAGGAACAGGCAAAAAATGTGATGGGTGTAAATGGCCTGTTATCTTGGCCAGCGGGGTGAATGCGGGAAAAAAGTACCAGTGGAAATTGTGTCTAAACAGAGATTGTCCATTAAAAAAGGAAAATGACAGTAGAAAATAATAGTAATGATAATGATAATATGACTGGAAGCATGCTGCTCCCCCCCCCTTTTACATATGTTAAACTTTAATGATGCTATAGAATAAATACAGTCTATCAATCGAATTATTTGGTTAGAAAGGTTTCCCTGTTGAATCTCCGAAATTTAGAATCAACTTTGCTACCTAACGACTATAACAGGACAATGAGCATACTTTACCACTTCAGTGGCCGTGCTACCAACTAACATTTTTTTGAGACCCGTTCGTCCCTTGCTTCCAATAACCAGTAAATCTACATTTTTGGATTCTGCATAATCGACTATGGTCGAAGCAGTGGAGGTTTCAGCTTCAACTATCGCAGTCTCAAATAACCCATTTCTATTATTAGATTTAGCATTGGCCGAATATGTTGAATCAGATAAATCAGCCACATCTGTCGTCGCATTATCGTCCCTTTTTACATCTTCTGCACTCTTTACTGATAGATATTTTTCCTTCAGTGATTTCATTAATTTATCGAATTCTTCTCTTTCCTTTTCAAATTTTTCCGATCCAAATGTTGGGGCGAGTATAACAGAGGATAGTAGATATGGATACTTGTAACTATCTAGTACGTGTAGAATAATTAATGAAGAATTGTATTTTTTGCCTATTTCCATGGCACTCTCAACTGCATCCAAAGAGGGTTTTGAACCATCGAAGGCAACTAGAATCTTGGAAAACATCAGGCCCTTGTTAAAATTAAATGTAATTTTAACTATGTGATTTTCTTTCTTAAATCTACTTCTGATCTATTAAGAACTTGTAAACACATCTATGATGCAGTCATCTTACCTTTGCTATCTCTGAGAGCCAGCAAGAATAATCAGATAGAAAAGTCAATGAGCCTATAGGTATGAGTAGTTAGACACCTGCTAGTGAAATCGAGTCAAGGCTCAGTGCTTTCATTATCGATAAATATCGGATATGCGGATTAGAGAATATAGTTTATGACCAATCAGCTAATCAGCGTAAAAGGAAAAATTACTACCCAAGAATTGGTTTCTAAAAAATATGAAAAATTGACCCAAAATATTCTTAAATTTAAACAAATATCAAACAAACCACTTACTCTAACTGAGAAAATTTTAATAGGCCATCTAGATGAATCTACCAACTTTTCTGAATTTAACCAGCTGACCCCTGGCAACGGATATATTCTCTTAAATCCTGATAGGGTTGCTCTTCAAGATGTAACCGGCCAGACTACAATATTGCAGTTCATGCAATCTGGTATAAAACAAGTAAAGGTTCCTACAACTGTACATTGTGATCACTTGATTCAGGCAAGGGTTGGCAGCGAATCAGATACTAAAGCAGCAATATATGAAAATAATGAGGTTTATCAATTTTTAGAATCTGCATCTCGAAAGTATGGGATTGGTTTTTGGAAGCCTGGTGCAGGAATTATCCATCAAGTAGTTTTAGAAAATTATGCTTTTCCAGGTGGCTTGATGATAGGAACTGATTCGCACACACCAAACGCAGGCGGATTAGGAATGCTCGCAATTGGAGTTGGCGGTCTGGATGCTGCTGAGGTTATGGCCGGACTTGCATGGGAAGTCTTGTATCCCAAAAGAATCGGAGTATACTTGACTGGTAAACTAAACGGATGGACCTCTCCTAAAGACATCATTTTGTATGTTGCATCCAAGCTCACGGTATCAGGTGGGACAAATGCAATAATAGAATATTTTGGACCTGGTGCTCGGAATGTGAGCTGCACTGGAAAAGCAACAATTACAAACATGGGAGCCGAGATAGGTGCTACATGTTCGGTCTTTTCTTACGATAAAAAGATGGAAGAGTATCTCAAATCTACTGGCCGTAGCGAATTGGCCGACCTAGCTAACAACAACAAAGAATGGTTGGTACAGGATTTGATAATCGAAGAAGAAATTGCTCAAAATAGAGAAAATGCAACCAAATACTTTGACCAGCTAATTGAAATTAATCTCGATGAACTTGAGCCGTATATAGTAGGTCCTCATACACCCGACCTGGCAAGACCCATTTCAAAGATGGCAGAAGACTTGCAAAAAAATAACTACCTGGACACAATTTCAGTTTCGTTAATTGGAAGTTGCACTAACTCTTCATATGAGGATATGTCACGCGCTGCCGATATTGCCAAACAGGCTATTGAAAAAGGTGTTAAAACAAAATCACCTCTCCAGGTTACCCCCGGCTCTGAAATGATTAGAGAGACGATTGAAAGAGACGGACAAATTCAGTTACTTCGAGAGATTGGTGCCAATGTTCTGGCCAATGCTTGTGGTCCCTGCATAGGGCAGTGGAATAGACCTGAAATAAAAAAGGGAGAGCCAAATACAATTGTAACTTCCTACAACAGAAACTTTCCAGGCAGAAATGACGGCAGGAGAGAGACAATGAACTTTATTGGTAGTCCAGAAATTGTTATCGCACTTGCGTTAGGCGGGCGACTTTCTTTTAATCCCTTAAAAGATGAACTAATAGCAAAAGATGGTACAAAGTTTAGATTATCTCCGCCAAGGATTGCCCCAGAGGTACCACCTTTAGGGTTCAAAGATACCGTAAATATCTATGTTCCTCCTGCTGAGAATCCCGATGAAGTATTAGTAAGAATCGATAAGGATAGCCAGAGGCTTCAAATGCTACAACCATTTTCAGAATGGGATGGTAACGACTTTAGCAAGTTACCCATATTAGCAAAAGTAAAGGGCAAATGTACCACCGATCATATTTCTCCTGCAGGACCCTGGTTAATGTACAGAGGACATTTAGATAGGCTGAGTGACAATCTGTTACTTGGCGCAGTAAACTCATTCAGAGAAGGGGAGGTTGGCAAAGGCTTGAATCAACTAAACAACAACATTGAAACATTTTCCCATATCGCTAGAGAGTATAAAAAAAGCGGAACGCAGTGGATCATCATAGGAGATAAAAACTATGGCGAAGGTAGCAGTCGCGAACACGCTGCCATGACACCACGGTATCTTGGATGCGCTGCGGTTATTGCCAAGAGCTTTGCAAGGATTCATGAAACAAATTTGAAAAAGCAAGGTATTCTCGCCTTAACATTTGTCGATCAAATGGACTATGATAAAATTAGGGAAGACGATAGGATTAGTATTCTTGATTTGCAGAACCTGCGTCCCAAGGGAGTGGTAACCGCTATCTTGTATCATAGTGACGGCTCTGAGGAACAAATCCAATTAGTTCATTCATACAATGATTCACAGCTAAAGTGGTTTAAGGCTGGCTCTGCACTTAATATTTTACGAGCTAGTGAAAAATAAAAGAAATTTAGCCAGCAAAAGATAAAAAGGTACAGGGTTTGGCATCAAGCAATAACTTTTTTTGCAAGTATATTCTGATACCACTTTTCTGGTTAATCAACGTTCAATATTATTGACAGTCACAATTCAACTTCAAACATTCCTAATTTACCAATGAATGGTATTGAATTACTAAATAATATTGTATCTTTTACCAAGAATCCGTATCTCTTAAATTTGGAAGATGATAAGGAAGAAGGACTGCTGTTGCTTTTTTCTATTGAAAAATGTTTATCCCAGTCTCTTTTAAAATCCTCACAAGTGTCATAAGTCTTTACATCATACAAAAAGCCCTTACCTATTATCTCACCTTTTACAAGGAGATGTCTCTCTATGTTTAGAACATAACAAGCTTCATCATTCATGGTTTTTGAAGCGTGAATTAAGAATTCACCCCTGTACTTGGTATTCCACTTGCGAATCTCAATGGTCTTTTTCCCGCTGGCTAATAAATATGCATAAGGCTGCTTTAGAGAAAGACACTTCAATGCTTATCCAGTCAATTTCTTAAGGTGGTCCTGATTTGTAACCATTTGGATATCGAAATCGCCGGTTATTATAACTACATTCTTGGTATTCAAGATAATCAATAAGACGGTTCAGGGTATATCAAAAATTTTTGGAAGAACCAAAGATGCACTTGACCGGATGGAAAAATCCATTAGGCGCGACATTTCAGTCGGGTTTGGATTGATCTCAATTACAGTTGCGTTATTTTTCAGAGCATAGTAAGGTAACATGTTAGCTGGCGAAACATTCAGAGATGATCCGACAACAAACATTACATCACAATTAGAAGATAATGTTATAGCCTTTTGCCATTCTAGTGTTGGTAAAGGTTCCTCAAAAAGCACTACACTTGGTTTCAAAATATTACTACAGTTCTTGCAATGAGGAATTCGCTCCTCATTAAAATTCTCAAAAAAGGTCTGATGATCATACTGCTCTTCAATTTCGCATTGCAAGCAGACTAGTCCAAAAATATTTCCATGGAGTTCTATAACATTCAAAGACCCTGCTCTTTGATGAAGCCTATCTATATTTTGGGTAATAACCCAGCAGCTTTCAAACTCCCTTGTCTCCAGAGTTGCTATAGTTTTGTGACCATCATTAAATTGGGCTCCGCATACGAGCCTCTGGCGTGAATAAAAAAAGTCCCATACTAATTGTGGATTTGATTTAAAAGCTGAAAGAGAAGCAAGTTTGCTAGGATCGTATTTTTTCCACAACCCGTCCTTATCCCTGAAAGTAGGAATGCCACTTTCCTTAGAAATTCCTGCTCCTGTAAAAAAAACCACGTTGCGTGCGTCTTTTATAATTCGTTGGATTTGTGCTAAATCATTGGACCGTACATCAAACTCCTCTTTTTCCCATTCCAATGTACAGGTATGATCTACTGATACTTTTAAATGCATCCCAAGACTTTGGAATAATATCGGTATCC
The DNA here is from genome assembly GCA_013114705.1 of Candidatus Nitrosocosmicus sp. Classification (GTDB taxonomy): domain Archaea; phylum Thermoproteota; class Nitrososphaeria; order Nitrososphaerales; family Nitrososphaeraceae; genus Nitrosocosmicus. The sequence continues at coordinate 5,592 of QCWC01000122.1, forward strand.
CAAAAGGATTAATGTTTAAGATATTCGCCCTTTAAACTAGAAGAAAACTTTGTCAATAATTTGCTTATCTTTGGATCAATCACATAGCTGCAATAAGGAACTGTTTTATTATTATCATAATAGTCCTTATGATACTCTTCAGCCTGATAGAAATTCTTAAAGGGTGTTATCTCAGTCACTATTGGATTTTGGTATACTTTTTTACTTTCAAGATCGTTTTTTATTTTCAAAGCAATATCTTTTTGACTTTGGGAATTGTAAAATACCGCAGATCTATACTGTGTGCCTACGTCATTTCCTTGACGATTTAAGGTTGTGGGGTCGTGAGTGTACCAAAATATTTCAAGGATCTGTTCAAGTGATATAATTTTAGGATCAAACTTTACCTGGACAGCTTCTGCATGACCAGTTCTCCCTGAACAAACTTGATCATAAGATGGATTATCTACTGGGCCACCAGAATATCCGGAAACTGCTGAAATAACGCCATTAACTCGCTTAAAAACTGCCTCTGTACACCAAAAACATCCACTGGCTAACGTGACAACTTCCAAATCATCTGAATTTTCTGCAGAGTTGTTCATATGAATTGAACAAATTAACACCTTATTAGACTTACGTATAGAATTTGGCCAGTCACCTATTGCCTCTAATATGCCCTCAAAGGTTACTTTAGTATCAAAAATATAGCAAATATGTCAATTAGTAGCCGGGGTAGATATTCATCGTATGATCAAGTCCAAATAAGGCTTTAATTTTTGCAACATACCAACCACCCAATAGTACAAAATGAGATAAATCATTCTTGCAAAGAACAAAAGTGACCATCAAATAAATTATTGATTCACATTATCTGATTTTCTAAATTACAAATCACTATCTCATACTGCATTTTCATAAAAATAAGAATTGCTGTTACTCTTAAATTTAAGACACTATTACCACAGTTATTCCGCATTAGCATAGTTATAGGAATTGAGATCCTACATTAGTTTTAGTTTTCTAGTATAAATATCAATCTCCTTAATATGGTATTAAGTTAGTAAAAAGACATTAGTCACAATTATGCAGAAAACAGTAACGTTCACTCTTAAAGTTATTTGCAGCATCACATTCAAAATATAAATGTTATCTTTCTTTTTAACTATCCACTTATATACCAATGCTATTTACCCTATATAAAAAAATGGTAACTCGACTCGCTGGCCCAATCCTATTGATGTCCATAGTTATATTGGTACTATTATCTGCTAATTTCGGATTATTAAAATTTCAAGGCAAGGTCGAAGTGGTGAATGGCCAAACTGCGAGTCATCTAACAG
>QCWC01000123.1 GCA_013114705.1 Candidatus Nitrosocosmicus sp.
ACAAACTAAATAGTCAGTTAATGATATGTGGAACGATCTTTATCTCAAAAATCCCAAAATGTCTTGCAACCAATACTATATTGGATTGAAACCCCTATTTTATAGGGTATTTAAAGTATAATAAATAAAAAATAGACATATAATGACACATGTAGCAAAGATTATTGAAATTGTAGGAACTTCTTCAAAAAGTTGGGAGGATGCAGCACAGGTGGCGCTTGCTGAGGCTACGAAGACGGTGCATGGCATAACGGGGATTGAACTAGTAGATATGACCGCAAAGGTAGATCCTGGTACGGGAAAAATATCCGACTACCATTCGACCATAAAAATAGCATTTGGTGTGGAACATTCCTGACCTCTATACTTTACTTTTTTATTTTTTTAGATCCTAGATACTGATCGTTGTTGCTCTTGTCTCCCATGATCAAGGAACTTATTCTTACTATGAAAGCGATTCCGAACAAAATATAGCCGAGATTATAAAACAAATCGGACAAGTAGATGTCATCTTCGGCTAGCAACTTAAAGAGATCATTAAATCCAAAAATTACGTCTGCTACAAAGAAAACTACTCCTGCAGCTGAGATGAAAAGCCAGAAATTATGTCCCTTATTTATTGAAATAGTTCTACCCCGAAAATAAAACATCATCGAACCCAAAAATATAAACAGATCAACTATTGGATAAACGAACAAAAATGTCAGGTCGATTACACTACCACTGAAGGAATAAATTTCATAAACAAAAATTGCTATATACATTACATAAAATACAATAAGCGCGAATGTGATTGTAGCACTCATGATATATGCAAGTTCAATCTTGTATATTCTATTCATGAACCATAAGAAGGAAACAAAAAAGATATAACCAAAGATATAAAGGATGTCAGCAACTGATGGATAAGCATCTATTTGGAGGTAACCGTTTAAATATCCATAAAGGATTTCGGCACCAAACCAGCACGTTAATGTTAAGAGAAAAAATAATTCACTTTTATTGATATTGCCAATTGAACTGGTATATTTTAATAGAAATATTAAAACTAGTCCGACGATAACACCCGAAGACAAAACATTCGAAATATTATATCGATCGAATGTTCCAGAAAAATACAAGCCAAACGCGATGGCTTCAAAAACTATAAAAAATATTAATATTGACTTTACAGATAAATTGCGAATCAAGCCTGAATTGATTATGTTAGTCAAGACTCGCAATTTTACTGATTTGTAGCTAATGGTATCATAAATATATTATTTTATACAAAAGGACCTGTGGACGACTCGGGTTTTTTGACTATTAGAATATCGATAGAATAATTCAAAAAAATTTTGCTGATTCAACTAAACTCAAAATGAATCAGTATTTGTATTGCATTTTCATTTCAGTTTGACTGATTACTTCATAGCACTAAATTGTAACGATTGGTGCTTTAATTACGATCATCAAAGATTACTTGTTGTAGAAAAAATCTTTTTGTGGCCATATTCCTATTGACCTTGCCAATATTTATCATAAATATGGGTAGGTAAGTTAGTAAGAATTCAAATGCAATTAATTATCGAAGCGACAACCGTTCTTGATATGACCAATCTCTTTTTTCTGGCCTAATTTTCTTTACTTGAGGGGGCTCATCCCACCATCCCATCAATCCTTTACATCTACTGCATCTAAGTTGTGTTCTTGATTTACTAATTTTGAAAAACTCGATTGTCTTTGGCATACCCAAGCCCAGCCGGTTACAATCACAGTTCTTTATCCAGTGCAATCTTATATTTTGCAAGCAAAATTATATTATATGGATTCTGCAAATTAGGATGATAATTTTGAAATTGTCGAAACCATACGAACAATTAGTTAGAAGACTATATTAAGAGAAATTATTTATCGACAGGTTGAAAATCAACTATTCATTTCGCCTACTCCTTGATTTTGAGTATTATATTGGGCATTAATACTACAAGGTGAGTTTACACCCTATTTTGCCATTGTCACCAAGTTTGCAACATACTGCACATTATTACTTTACATCGAGAGTAATTTAGTCCATTTAATTCTTTAAATTTGAGAATTCACAATCAAAGAACTCTAGAGTATCAATATCTATAATACAGAATTCTACCAGATTAATTTTTGTTCTTGCTGTTTCTAGTGTTGTTAAAAAATCAAATGCCTCTCTAACTAATATTTTTACACATAGTTCTTTAGGGAATCCAAAAATCCTTGTGTTAATTGCTGGAATTGAGACACTTTTAAAACCTGCTTTGGTACATAGTTCAAGACAACTGCAAACTGCTTTTAAGTTTTTCATCTTCGTTTCCTTCGCCCATTCGAGGTCCTACAGTATGAATTATTCCTTTACAAGGTAAAAGTCCACTACCCGTTATTACTGATGTTCCAACTGGAACAAATCCTGTTTTTTCACTTTCCTCTTGAATGGTGATCCCTCCTCTTAATACAATTGCTCCTGCGACTCCTCCTCCATGCTTTAGATTCGAATTTGCCGGGTTCACTATAGCATCAACGTTTATTGAAGTAATATTACTAACGACTAGTCTCAGCGTTATACCGTCAGTTATGACTACTTCATTAATAATTCTCAAGATAATCCTTTTGGACTATTTGGATGATTATTTAATAAAGTTGTCGTATTATAAAGTTCTTTAAATGATTTTACACAGAATTTGAAGTATGTTAAAGTCTATGTTTGTATTTCTTACCTATAATACTACCACATCACTCTATCATAGTTGATTAAAAACTTGTTTTCATATATCTACATGTCTCCTCAACTTGTTGTATTCTAACAAGACTTAATCAACAAATTTTTACTTCAATTTAAATGCATTTCCAAAATTTTTGCATTTATGATGATTTTTCAAATCTTCATTATGGAACGCGAGAAAGTGAGCATGTCTATTTCTTTAATAACTTAAACGCATGATTTCCTGATCCCGTTATTAAATAGTAATTTATCCAGATCATTGCAAGTGGTTCCAACAATCTACTCTGCTCAATTCCACCTAAATCTATTGTTTCCCAACCAAATGGATTTGTAAGCGTCTCGATTACAGTCTTTTTTGCATCTTCTGAATTTCCACAAATAAACATAGTGGGCGGTCCAGAAGGAAAATCTGGCTTTATCATGTGAGGGTTTCCTACTATATTAAACGCTTTTACCACTTTAGAGTCAGATAAAATTGATTGAATCGTTTCTCCTGCTGACTTATCAAAGCCAATTGATAATTGGGGTAAATTTTCTTTCGTGAAGTCAAGCGGATTTGTTGTATCAACGACTATCTTGTCTTTAAAATTAGTCGGAATTGCAAGGTCTATAGCATTTTCTGTTCCACTCCATAAAGTAGCAATAATGAGTAGATCTCCAAAAGCCGAGGCTTCTGCAAACGTTCCTACAAATGCCTTATTCTTACTGTTTGAGTCTTTCAGCCATTCTTGAATCTCTTTTTTCTCAGGATTTCTCGTTCCAATCATTACATGATGACCAAGATCAATACATCCTTTGCCGAGCCTACGCCCTACCTCTCCTGACCCCAATATTCCAATTTTCATATGATATAAATAAGATTATTTATCAAAACTTAAATCCTTTTGTCTGTCGAACCTTAGAATTACGAGGTCTACAAAGCATGCCATTAAATTAATTCTACTGCTGATCAAAATACATTTTTTGCAATAGGATACAACACCAGAGTTTTTACAGCTGTACTTCTGGCCGATATGGTTGAAAATTGTGGCCTTATCAAACTAGACAAATTTTCCCTCTGGTTTAGTTGTGTGTAAAGACTGGATATCAAACCCTTCAATTTTGCATAAACTGTTTTCATCCTTATCAAAAAATTCAAGGATAATTTTTATGTGGTGTACTTGAAAAGTGCGATTATTTCTTACAGATGCGTTTAGAACTAACAAACCTTCTGGTGATTTTGAAATCACTAAATCTTCCATAGGCATCTAACTTTTTCAATCCCTTGTGAGCTGATGTAGACGTAGGGAAATTAGTACTACTATAGGGGACTTTTGTAGTATCATTGAGATTAGATCGTATTCTTATAGCATATCTGGAATCAAAAAAAGCCTCAGAGAAACCGGCTACGAGTAACAGAGAAGGAAGAATACCAATCTGTTATGACATTAGTATCCTATTTATTTGACGATCTAACAGATTAACCCTTTTTGATCTTTAATCATCCACCAATCTTGCTATATAACACCAGAAAATAGTTTAGATACTAAGCCTACCAATTTCAATACAAATGAGTATTGATTTCCATGATTATTGCGTTAATGCAACTGATATGCGTACCATTCCAATAAACCTTCATACAACTTGAACATCTATATGCAGCATCAATTCGTCCAAAAACATTATGAGGTATCTCATTAATCACGCGAATTTTGTTTATTGTCTTCAGCAATCCATTACATATAGGACACCTCGTATAGGAATTAGGTAACAAGTCTATATGTCTAATTTTACAACATCTTAGTAATTCTATTAAAATTCCCGCTTCATCATTTCTTAATGGTAACACAACTAGGATTTTAGACCTTTTTAATCTTTGATAGAGATTCTTATCCTTGGTAACTAAAATTCTATTTTGAAGTAACGCTTGTTCTACTAATAACTCATCACTGATGCCTGTTTTATACATGGTATCAAATCCAAACAATCTTAGTTTCTTTGCTATTTTCCCTAACATGGCATCCACATAAAAATTTGGATTATTGCTGGCTCGAGGGGTCATGCTGATAAATCAAAAAAATTACGTGAACTTAAGATTCTCCAAGCTCATTTATGAATTTATTTTGGCCAGCTGTTGTAATGTATTTATTGGACTTTTGAGGATATCCATCCAAGAATCTACAAAAAATTCTGGAGAGCATTCAAAAAACTAACCTGTGTTTTATATCTCTTATTCGCAATCTTGCATATAGTATCATTATTTTTGGAAACTAGTGTATTACCACAAGAATCACACCTTGATGTATCCTTACCATTCATATTGCTTAAGGTACAACAAAATATTAAAGAATAAACGAAAGTGTGCATGGAGTTTTAAAAGTTTAATCCTGATGAATCTAAAAACGAGGTATCACAGCTTCTGTCTGAAAATGCGACAATTCTTTCTATCTATTTGACCAACTATGCGGATTTATTATCCTTCAAATAGTTTAAAAATATAAAAATAATTGCACTCGCTCACAAAGTTCGAGGGACGCTGCGTGGGTGCTCCAATATTGTCAGCTTATCAGAGCACAATACATGCTTCAGAAGGATTATGCGAATCATTGTATCATGAATTGCAACCTTTTGGAATAAAGGTAGTAGTTATCGAACCAAGTTTCATTCAGACAAATATAATGAATTCAAGTATTTTCGCAAAAGGTATATCCAATCCTGAATTTCAATATTATCAAGCGACCCAATCGATTGAGAAGTATTTTAGGTCAATAGTTAACAATGATTCAAATGCCACCTCCGCATCACAAGTTGCCAATGCCCCCATAGGAGCTGTCACGGCATATGTACTCGATCATTGCTATCTTGTTGGTAATGATGCTAAGACGATCCTTGAGGTAAAAAATAAATGATAGGTATTTTATTACTTTCATCAAAAACCCGCTCTTGACAAACTAGCAATGATGCTAAGAAACCAAACAAATTCGAGGCTAGAGTCTTTAGAATTGAACGTAATTCCATAAACCTATTTAGCTATCTAACGTTTATTTATGATTTATAAATAATAACTTGCCAAATAGGAAACATGCTTTCAAATCTTGGAAACTCAAAAAAAGGTGATAATAATGATCTGATAATCAAACCATCTGAATTGAAGAAAAAAATGGACGATGGGGATGACTTTCTAATTCTAGATGTAAGGACTAAACAAGAACATGACATGTGGACCATATCATATGACAAGTATCAAGATTCAACTCTGATACCTGTTGATACCTTGATGTCAGCTGAATCGCTAAAGAAACTACCGAAGGACAAGGAAATCATCGCGTATTGCGCACACGGGCAGCGCTCGTCCTTTGCTGCAAGTGCACTCTCTTCTTTGGGTTTTAAAGTTCGTACGGTCGAGGGGGGAATTGCTGAATGGAGTAACGTATACGACATAGCTGACGTTGAAATTGAAAAATCAATTCCTCTAAGAATTTGGCAAATAAGACGTATTTCAAAAGGATGCATGAGTTATATCATCGCATCCATTACAGAAAAAGCAGCTGTTGTAATAGATCCTACATGTGGTATTGATAGCGTCATTGATGACTTGATATCTTCATATCAGCTTACAATTTCTAATGTTATTGATACTCATATGCATGCAGATCATCTGTCCGGCGCTACAAAAATCGCATCAAAGTACAATGCTCAATTGAGCATTAGTTCGATAGAAAACTACATTATAGAAGGTATATCTCCAGAATCCCATTCTAAAATCAAGAGAATTGCTGATGGCGATAGAATAAAAATAGGAGATGAGTTTTATTTAGAGGCTATTCACACTCCTGGACACACAGAAGGTAGTATGAGCTTTACTCTTGACATCAATCATGCTGCAGTGAAAGACAATCAAAAGCTAGGAGCTGAGAGCAATGTTTCTGATCATCCTTTATTGTTATTCACAGGAGACACTTTATTTGTCAATGGTGTTGGCAGACCTGATCTGCACAACAATGCTGAACAGTACACAGCCCATCTCTATCAAACATATCAACTTAAAATATTTAGTATGCCTGATAATACCATAGTATTACCAACACATTATAGTGAAATCTTTTCACATAACAAACTCATATTCAACAGCTTGAAATCAATTAAACAAAAATTAGAAGATA
>QCWC01000124.1 GCA_013114705.1 Candidatus Nitrosocosmicus sp.
CGTTATTCACAATAATTGTCACGTCACAGTCAGTTGAAGCAGTATCTTTTGAAACTCCATAGATTACTAGTGACTTGTTTGAATTAAGGGGAACCAAGTCACCTTTGTCGGGTGAATTTATCTTTATACCTCCTGCAAGTTTTGTGATATTAGTAGAAGGACTCTGTGTAGGAGTAGGTGTTTGAGTTACATTTGAATCTGTTAATCCAGACGTATTTTGAGCAAAAACCTGGTTGTTAGCATTATAATTTGTATTTGATAACAATAATACTACCAATAGTACTGCAAAAATAACACCAATTTTTTTTACCATAAATTAATTCCATATTTCTATATATATTAAAGTTTGACAAGATTTTTCTATTTGATAAAACCATACGTATCTTCTTTAAGGTCAGCAGTGAAACTTTAAGAAATCAATAGATGATTTACAAGTTTTCCTTTTATGGTAAATTTGACTAGACGTCTAATTTCGCCCTGAATATGGCCCAGACTTGTTTTTGGTCGTCATACCAGAGAGTACTGCAAGTTTATAATGTAAATCATTATAGCTTTCTCAAATTTAGAAGATAAAATATTCGGAGAGTTATTTTTCCTAACAATCAAGATAAATAATTGGTATTTCATACTTTGCTAGTGACTGATGATAGCAAGGAATTTGCATTTAGTTCTGTTATACGGTGGCTAAGAGAAGCTAACTTTGTTATCAATGAAGAGAAAAGCACGATAGTAACTTCAGACTTTTACGCAATGACACTTTCACCTGATTACCCCCTCCATCCTATTGAATTAAAGTCATCTCCCAGTATTGGAAATGGAATCCTGATCCAGGTCAAGTTGACTTTGACGCCAAATCAGATTGCAACTATAACTAACCCGGATGGCAAAATAAAATCAGATATAATTAACAAGTTTCCATCACTAGTTGACTCAAAAAGTCTAGTATTAAATGGTGATGGAGATGAGATAATATTGGAAACAATGTTACCTTTTGGCTCTCAACCATTGGAATCCAAACATGAATTAATCGATTTGATTACTAGCATGCTACAATTAAGTACTGATATGAAAAAAATTGCATCATGATCAAGAAAATATAATTAGTGTTTAAGATAAGAGCCGATAAAGGAAAAAATTGAGTTATGGGATCAAAATTAATAACAGATAGGGAAAAAGTGTATTAGTAATGAGAATTACCTCTTAGATAACTCTCATTCAATTGTCTATAAAGTCTAATGGATCTGCAATGTCAGTTTCATGACCCAAAATGTATTCTTTGCCGAGACTGCATTTTAGATCTGAACAAAGCAATGGACTCACTTCATCTACCTCCTCCTCCTCTTCAGTTGTTGTACTAGTGGTAGTCTCTACATTAGAGTGACTGTTATGTTGCTCATGACAAGAGACATTTGGATCTGTTATTTCACTGCATAAGGCATATGCTATGCCATTTCCGGTTGCAAATATCAATAAGGAGGTGGCGCTAAATAATGAAATGATAACAGCGAATGTATATAGTGTTCTCATGATTTAGTATTTTGCACTAAACAATATTAGAATTTATAAGCTAAATTCTGTAATATTATTAACTATTCTTATTCTGTTAGGGATTAAACAATAATTAATCTAAGGTCAATTCAGACCGGTTAGCAAATAGAAATGAAATACATCCAATTCATATTTGGATTCATTAATATGCCGAGAACTCCATCTTCAATAAGCAGGCTATCGAACGGCACTTGGTTTAAATTGATTACAAGGTTATATAGTTTAAAAAATAAATTTTATCAATGAGCTTAAGATGTCCTAATTGTGCCACTGAAATGATGTTGAGTAATAAAAATGGTGTCGAGATAGATCATTGTCCTAGATGTCGTGGAGTTTGGCTGGACAGAGGTGAGTTGGAAAAGATTACGAGTATGCAAAACAGATATGACGACGATCATTATCGAAAATACCATTACGGGAAGGATTATGACGATGATGATGATTATTATCACAGGAGAAAACACAAGAAAAAGAGTTTCTTTGGGGACATGTTTGACTTTGACTGATTAGTTTCGGTCATTTCAAGTCATTTGATGTCATATACCAGCGATTTATACTTTTTATTACAACCGGTTTCACAACTATAAGAAAACCGATAAAGATATTTGAAAGAATTTTACTAGGAAAATAAACTACTATCAGTTCTTATTATTGAACCAATGAAATTGATTACAACTACAAATGAAGCAATGGTGATCATCTTTTTGATGGCTGAGAAATTTATGTGAAATTCTCAAATGACCGCAATTTCTACAGATATAATATTTTCGCGAGTCCATTGTAATCTTCATTGAATCAATTTGTAATAAAGGCATTTCCTTTGTACTTTAGTAAGGTTTTGTGCTTGTAAATAATTTCGCTTCAATACTGTGTAAAATAGTTTAGTTTGGAAATAAAATAGCCGATTGTTTTGTTATAATTAAATAGTTTGTTTTAAATAAATTCTTGATGTCAGAAGAAAACAAGAAAAAATTTGACTGTAGGTGTGGGGCTGCGTTCGATACCGTAGAGGAACTAGACAAACACAACCATGAAGCACACTAGGTTAATTTAGAAGACTTAGGAGCCAATCAGATATAAATAATTTTATCCAAATCTTAATTTTCTTCTTTGATTCATGCCTTGTGCTTCCGAACAAGTATGATTGTGCAATAGAAACATATGTTTCTCTTATAAAATTTTCAGCGAAAAGCCTCGAACAATTGATTTGTAATCAAAACAAAATCTATAACGGAAAATACCACAACCACTTGTGTACGATATCAAGTCAAAGTAATTGCTAAATGCATTTTAATGAGTGTGTTTTTTCTTAATAATATGGGCTATATGGATTTAATGAGCAAAGTAGACAACATAGAGCTTTTAGGTGGAATGATTAAGCATCTGGTAACAAATCGTGGCAAGTTAGATACAGTATTTGACCTCGAAGATGGATTTAGGGACACAATCTGGATGAAGAACTGTATTGAACGACTTAAAGAGGACCCTGAATCAGCAAAAATGTTTGAAGAGAAATACATGGGACCTGAATATGATTTGGATGAATTATCCAAACTCCCTAAGGATACTCTGGGTTATAACTATGCATTTTTGATGAAAACTATGGGTTTTGAACCACATTTCTATCGATCACGGGATAGACCATCTTTAGAGAATGATTCTGATTATGTAACGATGAGAGTAAGAAAAACTCATGACCTTTATCATACCATTAGCGGTTTTAATATGGCAATTGGGGAAATAGGCGTAATCGCGCTAAATGTTACCCAGTATTCATATCCGGCGTTCATGCTCATTGATCTTGTGGCCGTAGGTGCAGCATGTTTTCCAGGTCTAGCTAATATTCCTCAGTCCGAAAAAATTCATTCTTCAATGATTTTTGAAACACTGGCAAAAGGAATAAAGATGGCTCAAGAATGTAAATCGCTATTTCCAGTAAAGTTTGAAGAAATGGTTGAAATGCCAATAGAGGATGTCAGAAAGAAACTTAATATAACACCATTGAAGGAAGGTCCTAGCTGGTACCAATATCCAAAGATTAAAGAAGCAGGAATATACTAATTTTTCTTTGCGATTATGATTTCTTTTTTTTCATTTATTTTTTAGGTTAATTCTCCAAAAAAATTGGAAGTCTGATTATCCATTAAGGCTGTTGTGGGCAGAACCTCCCCTTCCTCCGTTCATACTATGATCTCCACTACCGCTGCGAGGCTCGCTACTTCCTGTACTACCTCCACACTCATCACCTATTGTAACATGATTCTTTGCAAAGCATGATCCTGCTGGACCTATATCTCCAGCTATTGCATCCCCTGTGTTTCCCCCATACCCTCCGTTGCCACCAACCGCACTGCATGCTAGTGGACCCAAACACCAATTATCAGCAAATGCAACAACTGGAAACATTGTTGCATTAACTACCCCAGTCATGACGGCTATACCAATTACTAATATTCGAAACAATTTAGATGAATTTTTTTGGTTCATTTATCAATAACAATAATACCTTGTGATTTATTTGAGGTTTTTAACAGATTTTTATGTAATAAAACCCTACTAAAACAATTCAAAGTGAAACCTTTTTATGGGTATATATCGAGACGCGACTTTATGACGAATAATGCCTGGAAGTGGATTAATGCTCTCTCAGATTAGTAATCGCATCCAAATTTCTTCCTCACATCAGTAATTTTAAAAAGAGGAGAGCACTTTTGCAACGCTTTTATGAGGATATTCCTTAGAGCTTATTCTCAGATATTGTAACATTCTCTACTAGATCCTCATAATATCTTCGAGTTTTATTAATGCTATTTAATTTGCTTTGTTCAATATTAGTCAGATCGTTAGACAAAGCTTCTTGCTTATCGGCCAATAACATGTCTGCCATGACAAACAATCTCTGATTTTCTTTGGAGAGATGAAGACTTACATGCTCTACATATTTTTCTATATCTTCTATCAAGGCTCGGGGCTGACCTGTAGAGAGGTAAACTTCTGTTGATTTTATAATTGAATTTGTAAGATTCTTTGTTATTTCATGTTCAAATAACATACGAGCGATGGGACCCCCTTCTTTAGGCATCCCATTTTTTTCTAGTGTTGGGAATAAGGATTCTTCCTCTTTTCCATGGTGACATTGATTAGTAAAATTAGTTGAAAAATCAATTGTCTGATCCAAGATCGGCTTTGGGATTGTAGTTCCCTTTTGTAACAATGTAGACATTATTTTAAGCGCATTTATCATTTTCTCTATAAGCGCATGATCTTTTCTTAAAGACTCTGTGGGGTTCACTAAATAGCTTTTAGTCAAATGCTTCATAATAATTTAGCTGGAAATATTGTGATAATAAAAGGAAGACTATGAAGAATAGCTTTGTGACATAAAGTTACGTGTTGCAGAAATTGAATTTAAAAATATCCTTAAAGGTCGACAAGACCCATTGAACAGTTCATAATTATCATAATCTACAAATAATTAGGTTGGAAGAAAACTTTGAAGGAAATTCAGATATTGTGGAAAATTGATTATTTTCCAAAGTATGCTCTTACATTGGGCCTATAAAGATAGTATATTACTACAATATTTATAATGACGTGAAATATTGCCCCAAAATTACCTGCTATGATGGATCCAATGCCAACTATAATACCTATGATGGAAATTATCAAAGTAATGCTCCATGCCCAGCTTAGTCCCTTCAAAAGGCCGTAAGCAACCGCAAAATATGCTAATCCTATTATTATGAGAATACCCCCAAGAACCAAACCTATTATTGGCAACAAAACCAATACAGTAAGGCCGCTCAAAAGTGATCCAATTCCCCCCAGTACAGCAAGAATCGCTATTATCGTGACACCTAAAGGTCTATTGCTTTGCACAACTTACTGTATAAACTATTACCTATTAAACTTACAATGTATAAAAATCTCCATTTTTGGAGGTATGTAATCTAGATACAAAATTTCTTGGTAGGTAACGTCATTACTAATTGTTTTTTAATCCTTGTGCAACCAGTATGGAATAACATCCTATTCCGCACTTTTCACAAATTGGTTTTAGTGCAGTGCTGTCTGAACTTCCTATACAACAGGGATGTTTTGACTCGCCCTTATGATCCAATGAGAGAATAGCCCACGAGGGGCAATCAACCGGAGTAGTTTTGACTCCACCCCAAGGCCCTTTCATTAACTGCAATTGTTTTTCTGTGTTCATAACAAAATCAGGATATTTTTTCTGAAGCCGAATTATCTTATCAACCACTTCATTTCTAATAGAACCGAAAGGAAGCCAAAGTGGGTCATTATCTGCAAAAGGTGTGTGAAATTGAAATCCAATCTTATTGATAGTGCCTTTCCATTCTAACACTAAATCCTCTATTGTCTCATAATTTAAAGCGTTAATAGTCATGGTAATCCATATATCCTTCCAAGCAGGCTTGCCATTCCTGGAAGGTCCTTTAATATATTCTAAAATATTTTTCTTAGTTTTTTCATACGAACCTTTTCCCCGGATGCTATTGTGTATCTGTTGGGTCCCATCTAATGATATCCAATAAAAATATAATTTGTCAAATCGAGGTAATGGAAAAGTGCCATTTGTTACGACACACACACGTCTAGGCATTTCATCACAAAATGCTTTGATGACATCCTGCCTCATTAATGGTTCCCCCCCCACAAGGGTAACGACATAGACATGATGTTTTTTAAAGGTATTTTTGATCAACCGTCTCCAATCATCAACACTTAATTCGTCTTTTTCATTTCTTCTAGTTTTCCACCAATAGCAGTGTGAACAGTGTAAATTACAGACATTAATAATATCAGCTGATCCATAAATAAAAGGCTGGGATTTGAAAAGTTTTATTGACATGTATTTAGTCAGCATGCTAAAGATAGACGGAAAGTCTCTAATAATATCAGTAATACCCATTCCATAAACGATATCTACCATTAATAGTTCAATAGTGTATGCACCTAAAACTATATTAGGCTATATTCCTCTGCCTGACACTAGTACAAATGTCAAATCAAATGCTCATGCAACTTTCAAACTCCTTTAGTCCAGCCTTGGGAGTAAAAGCTAATAGAATTAATGAAAATTTCAATAGTAATTCATCAGACATGTTGATGCCTGCCTCTGACAAGTTTGAAAATTCTAGATAAAGATCTGTACATAGAAATATTCTTTTTTGTTGATTTATTAATAATTGGTAATTTCAGTAACCATTGTGTATAACCAGATCTCATAA
>QCWC01000125.1 GCA_013114705.1 Candidatus Nitrosocosmicus sp.
CTTTAGAGTCTATGAAGCATGAATACCCGAAAATAACCCTTGATCCACATAAATTCAATTTGAGCTAATGATTAAATCCAAAATTGAATTTGCAAACCGCCTGATTGTTTATGGTCCAAAGTGAATCTGAATTTAATAAGTGAACAATTTGGACTGGAACTGACAATCATAATACAAGGTCTGCTGCAAGAATTACTATATCCTCAAGGTTTTAGCATTAATCTTGATGTAAATTTTGATGAATTTTCTAAACAAAATACTGACTGATCTCTAAGAAGTTACTACCTAAAATGTTTGAAATAAATTACTCAATGCATTCATGTCAAGGAAAATGCTGGATATACTTATTATCATCACTTTAAGAATTTGAGTATGGTCAAGGTTTCAGTTTATATCGGAACAAGTTTAGACGGATTTATTGCAAGAGAGAACGGTGATATAGGTTGGTTGGATGAAGCGAATAAGAATGTGACACCAGGAGAGGATTTCGGGTTTAATAATTTCATCGAGTCAGTCGACCTGATAGTTATGGGAAGAAAAACTTTCGAACAGGTTAAAGTTTTTGACAACTGGCCCTACATGGACAAAAGGTTAATTGTATTGACCACAAAAAACCTTCAAATCCCCGAAAAGCTGGAGAGATTTACAACTACTTCTAGTACATTTGTTCCTGAAAAATTGATCAGCGAATTATCGGACCAACATGTTGATCATATATATATAGATGGAGGCTTGGTGATACAAGAATTTTTATCAGCAGGATTAGTTGATGAAATCACTGTTACTATAGTACCAATTATCATTGGAAGAGGAAAATCTTTCAGCAAATTAGTATCAAAAGATTTACATCTGAATCATCTAAAAACAACAGTTTATGAATTTGGTTTTATACAAAACAAATACAGGATCACTAAACTAATAAAGGGTTAAGAATTTTTGAAATCACGTACTGTATAACTATTATACTTGTACTGTAAAAGGATTTCTACCATTTAAACAGGTATGATTTATCAAGGTCTCCAAAATACCTGTTGTTATAGGTAAACATCCATTGATGATTTAATTGTATAATATAGGGTGTTTATAACCGAATTACTTTTGGTAGTTGCTCTCCCTTTGGGATAAAATGTAAGGACAGTGAATTCACACATTCCCGAGTGTTTTTTTCTGTCAAAAGTTCACCCAGGAATTCATGTCCTAGGTGTGCGCCACAATTTTTACATTCTATTTCTGTTCTTATTCCATCGGGATCAGGCACATGCCTCAGTGCATTTTGAAAGCTTTCATCAAAGCTTGGCCATCCGCATCCAGCGTCAAACTTGCTTTTGGATGAAAAGAGCGGACTATTACACCTTCGACAGATAAACGTTCCCTCTTCATAAAAATTGTCATACTTACCAATAAAAGGAGCTTCCGTTGATTTATTTATAATTATTTTTTCCTCCTCTGGTGTTAATCTATTATAACTCATATATTGTAAATATCTCGGTATTGGATTTAAAGACTATTGTGTTGTATTATTCAATGATGTAATAATGCGTAATCAACTATCTTGAGCGGATGACAAAAATAATTATCTTCTATAAATAATAGACCGTGGAGACAATACTGGATTATGATAAGTGTATTTTATCAATCTAACTTGTCATATAGTTTAAAATAAAAGTACGCAGTAGAAAAATCATGGGTTTAGAATCAATTAGTATTTCGGACGTAATTACTAAAGATGTTAAAGTAATTGATCAAGAACAAAATATTTTTGATACTTCAAAGGTTATGGTAGACAACAATATCGGTTCTGTTGTAGTTATTGATAACAATGACAGCAAGAATCCGGTAGGCATTGTTACTGAGAGAGACATTGTTAGAATAGTTAGCACATTCTCATTATCAGACTTGCAAGTTCCAATCAGAAAACTTATGAGTTATCCCTTAATTACACTCTCAAAAAATGCATCCGTTTTAGATGCCATGAAATTGATGCATGAGCGAAAGATAAAGAGAGTAATTATTTTGGAAGACAATAAACTTGCAGGTATCGTTTCTGACCATGATATATTTAATCTACTAATGAATAGCAAGGAATTGATTACTACTGTTATAGCAAGTGATTTTCCAATCCCTCAAAAAGATGTATACGAAGATTTTTCACGTTTTTGGTTTAGTAATTCCTATTATAAATAAATAGGCAGTTTTTGTATACTTTGCTATCGATACACTATACCTTCTATTTGTTTTTGTCAGGATAATTTCACGATATCAAGTAAATTTCCTGTTGTTGAATTCATTTAATACTGCATCGTTCTCAACATCCCAAAAAGATAGACAGAGAAAAATTATGGTTCAATCTAGCAAGCATCGGTTTTAACATGATTTAAAGAATTTTCTTGGCTGGCTCATATTAAGAGTGTTAAAAACCGTGGTGTAAAAAATGAGATCAGTGTTATTCTGGGCTTATTCGTACAAGTGATCTACCCATATGGTGACCGTTAAATAAACTGGCAAAAGCCTTTGGTGCTCTATCTAGTCCCCCAAAAATACTTTCCTTTAGCTTTATCTTATCATCGCTAATCCATTTTGACATCTTGTAATTAAATTCGTCTAATACATCGAGATGATCACTCCGGATAAAACCCTGGAGTCTTAATCTGTGTGAAACTGCCCATGAAAGGTTGGAAGGTCCGGATGAATTGATCTTTCGATTTGACTGTCGGGTTTATCAGATTAGGTAGTGAAATGAGTATCGTCATTATATTGGGATGTTGTTCCACATAATACTATCTTTCTAAAAATATTCATATTGTCAATTGCTGCTTCTAGATGTTCTCCCACCCAACGTTATAAAAATAAATATCGATCCCACTTGGGCAGACTCTTTTCAATTCAGAAGAAATATTGCCAATTCCTTTTTTTTATAATTTATGATGTGATCTATTCCAATTTCCTCTGCAAGATATCTTGCTTTCTCGTCGCTTCCACAGTTACCTATAACGCGACAGCCCTTTACCTTTGCTATTGGCATACAATAGATCCTACCCCTCCAGCCGCAGAAGATACAAAAACGGTTTCTTGACTTCCTCTGAGGTCTCGCCTATCTTAAACAGCCCAACATAAGCCGTAATACCTGTAATTCCAAGAATTCCTAGAAAATTTTGTGATGGAGCAGTTGAGGAATCGATTTTTGAAATAGCATTTTTTTTCTATTGATATCGTTGGATAGCCAATATTCTCTCCATCCAAAGTTTGCCTTCACATGATCTCCAACTTTGAAATTTGAACTTTTGGATTCTATTATTTGTCCTATGCACCCCCCCATCAATTACTTTGTCCAGCTCGAAAGGTGATAATGTTTTACTTTTTCCTTTCACCATGTAAATTCTCAAAAAAGGGTCAACAGACATCCAGATATTTCTAACTAGAAACTCCCCTTCTTTTTTACTTCTGGAATCTCTACCTCGACAATCTCAAAATCTCTATCTGCGTATCCAGATGGTCGATTCTTTAAATGGATTTCTTTACCCATCTTCTTTTCATTTGTCCATTTAAGAATCTCCTAATTCTTCCACGATCAAAAGAATTGCTCCATACAAATAGCATTCTATTCGTTTAAAACCACTCCTATGAATGACTTAAGCATCACCACATACGAAAAGCTCTGTTCTAATTTGTCGATCTTATATAATGAGGATGTGGTAAAGAGTTACTGAATTTCATTCAAAACAAGATTTTATAGCATTAATTTTTAGTAATAGTCTGAAAGCATCCTGTTTAAAGTATTGTGAAATGCTTGTCTTTCCTGGTCCGTCCTTTCACGATCAATTGACGTTTGCTTTTTTGTTTCTAGATTGGTTATGGCTTTATCAACTTCAGCTAATCCAATTAGTGCTTTATTTAATCGATTAGATAAGAAAAATATCGTAGAAAAAATATAGCTGATTTTGTCATTATCAAAGTCCAATTTTGTAGATGAAGGAAAAATATCATCCAGTCTTTTTCTCAAATCAGTGCCACATTGTTGTATGCATTTTGAATCGCCATTACAGTCTTGTAACTGTTGAGCCCAAGATACTAAACATTCTATTATCTCGGTCGAATATTTGCTCATAAATACACTGGGTACTTATAGTTTTTATACAGTGATTGATTTGAATGTCATCATTCGATCCTTTAAAATTGAAATGTTAATTTTGAGATAGATAGACTAGAAGTTATTGCCGATGAAAAGAAATCATCAAAGTAGATACAATTACCAAAGCGATTCACTGATTAGGATATTATTTTTGAAATTTTGATTGATCGAATAATCTATAATTATTCCATTTACTACTTTGTTGAATCTGCATCAAATCTTTTCATAAATTTATTTAGTGCCTCATCCTCTGAAACAGCAAATCTTAAAGCTTTGCCATCATAACTTTCCACTTTATATTGAGGAATACTGAAAATCTCTTTGTTTCCTATGCCTCGCTGAGTCAGGATTAGACCATTAGAAACTTCTTGAACCTCTCCAAGATCAAAATCGTTGCTACCTTTTGCTTCCTTCTTTATCACGTCATCCCAATCTATATATGAACTCATGATAGATTTAGTATAACATTACTTAAATAGAATTGACAAAATAGTATCATAAATGGTAAAAAATAAGTTATTCTAATATATCAATTCTTTTGTAGAATGATATTTTTTACCCGTCTTGATTCTTTAGATTTTTACGTGATTTGCTACTCTGAAAGAAATTTTCTTGTTGTTGTTGACCAAGGTTGCCTTATGGATGCTCTTTATGTAATAATACAATGTATACTTATATTTGAGCATAGGTTTCAAACTGAATCAATAGACAAGATCCATTGAATTTCTATCGGGGTCTATCGGATCTATTAAGATCTGATATGGTCTGGAATTTGATAGGCAAACAAATTATGATGGTAAAAAATCTTAATTGACCAAGACCTTTGATCCAAAGATTGTATATTCTAGAGAGCTTAAGGATCAGTGTTATATAAACAGATATTATCCTGTGTTCCAGAGCTATATATGATTCCAATGGCTGTAATTTTAAATATATACACATTACAATAAACCATAGCTACGTTATCCTGTTATTCTGATTAAATAATATATGTAAATCTATCAGGATTATAAAAGATATTGTTTAAGCAAATACGTTATGGACAATAAATTACTTTCTGTAATTTCTTTCGCTTCAATATTTATGATTCTAGTAACTACGTATGGGTGGATATCGACCGTCATTGCTCAAGGAGACTTGTCTACAAGTAATTCGTCATTGGGGACAAAAACACAATCAATAGGCAATAGTTCGTTAATTATTACACCTTGGAATACCGGAAATGATAGAAATAATGGTAATGCGTCTAGTATTGGTTAATTCCCTTGGTTTTCTGATATGATACTTTTTTTAAGTAATGTCTTGTAAATAAGCACTATATCTAAAAAAGTCTAGATTATTTAAACTATTATTGTTATGTTCCATTAAATGGATTGTACTGATGATATAAAAAATAGGTTTCGAGAATTTGAGAACGCTATGGAAGTTTGTCTACCCAAAGTGGATAAGAATTTGATAGTTGAGTTGCTTGGCGATCTAAAAGAAGACGATTACCCCGGTTATAATCTTCAAATAAAATTGAGAGAGGGATTTGATGAAGAGAATTTCAGAGAATCCATCTTACATGATTTGGGTGTTCTACCTGGTTTTCATAAAGATGAAAAGTATGGTGGTCATGCAGCAGTAGAACATAGAGTTAACTTCAAGACACTCTCTTACTTGAGCAATATGGATGATGTTGAATTCATACATGGCTCTAGAGCAGGAGGTGGACGAGCCTCCATAGGACCACGATTAGAAAGAGACGAAAATGATAAAATCTATGGCCCACCAGGAAGCAAAGCCTAACATGGATTTGGTATTCTAAGAAAATTACAAGTTCGTTCTAACGGGGATCATGCAAGTCTTTTTCATAATTTGTGCTGGTTAAAAGACAAGATCAATCATGGATATTCTAATAACATTCATAGGCCTTTTAGCCACTGCGTTTACAGTTGCAAGTACTCTTCCACAGATTAGAAAGGCAATAAAAACAAAAGATACCAACGATGTTTCTATACGTTTTCTTCTTGTATTGATAGGGGGTTTATTTCTATGGGTTATTTATGGAATAGGACGATCAGACGTTGTCATAATAATTGGTAACTCTATAGGAGTATCACTAAATATCTGTATGTTAGTCTTGAAGGTAAAATATTCAAAAGAGCCTTTGGAGGAAGAATAATACGGAATCATAATTTTAGTTCTTCTTTGAACTTCTTTCCTAGTATCTGCTACCTAAAAACAGATGAGCAAAAGCACGGCAGTTGATTGGTATTTGAGATAACACGACCATATCTTATTCCTAATTTTGGTATTTCACTAGAAATACTTGTTTCATCGTAACGGTAGATAAATGTGCTTTCCTATTCCTTGGGATTTTATTTGCTATCAAAAATACTTCAGAATTTATTCATAAACTATCGCCTTTTTTTAATGAAAATAAAAGGAAGTCAAGAATTAGATTTAAGAAAATTTTTATCAATTGTTAGTCAATAAATTGGGAAAACTACTTACTGGCTACTCTTTTTTAACTATCATATACACAAATTAAAAATGTATATGTATTTGATATACTTT
>QCWC01000126.1 GCA_013114705.1 Candidatus Nitrosocosmicus sp.
TAAATTCATACTTTTTCTCATTTGTATGAATAATCAACACATTTTCCTTTATTGCAGTACCAAGCATATTTGAAACCAAAGTTTTGGTATCGGGATAGAATGCAAATTTTGTAATATTCTTGTAAAGTATAGAAGTTTCATCGCTAGGATGCGAATCATCCTTTAAAACAAATGAATCCTTTTTCTTGATATCTGAATATTCAATTTTTTTTGATAATAAATAGTAAAGATATGGTCCAAGTCCAGCAACAAAGCCAGGATCAGTGAGTTTGCGAATAATGTTCTTCCTTAACATGATAATTCTATTGGGAGTAAATGTAAGAAGGTAATCGATCTTCATGGGTTTTTGTTTAACATATCCAGAGAGCCTCAATACTATGGGTTCAACATTGTGGTCTTTCATCAAATCACAGAACATTTTGATTTTTTGCGTATCAGAAAGAGTAGAATCAGCTTTGATCTTATTCAAATCTATCTCAAGCTCAGACAACATGATATGTTATATGATGTGAAATATTACTTTAATCATAAAAAAAAGTGGTTAGTATTTTCTCTAACCAGAGAAAGATACAGAAGGAAGGAAGAAAAAAAGTCCTATTCTATCCTACTCTATTCTATTCTATTCTATGCTATGCTATCCCTCGGGCCTAGACCATCCTATTCCTGCAGGAATATTGGAAAATCCAAAGATTGCAATTAACCATACCCACGCGGTAAACACGAATGGTCCAGTGAGTGCAGGTAACCCCCATTGTCCAAAGAACCGTTGAAGTGCAGGCATTACAATTACAGAACAAGCAACAGTAGCAAGTACTGCCATAAAAAATGACTGCCAAGTAAGGGGTACAAAACTAGTCAGGGCAATCATTACTAGTACCTGGTTGAATCCATGTAGTCCGATTCGAGTTTCCTGGGTGGGCAACTTCATCAGTATCGACAACGCAGCGCCGATTGCTGATCCGATAAGTGCCATAAGACCAGCTAGGTACAATGGCGAATATTCATTCCATTGTGCTGTATACCCATTTGTAAACCATGGCCTATCTTGAACGCCAGCGATAAGTGGTGCCAACTCGAAGGTTAAAGTAAGTCCAACAACCCAAAACACCCCTGTCTTCCAATTCTCAACAAAGGTAACCTGAGACACACCCTTTAAGGTAGCAATAATAAATTCTTTTGGTGTCCATTTGAAATTTTCGAGTTTCAATTGGACTGGATTATCGCTTCCCGATATTTTATCCTCTTTTGCGGATTCAGGAACTTCTGGCCATACATCATGTCCGTAACGCTTACTTGCATACATCATAGCCCAAGTTGTGAAAATGAATGAGGATGTAAAGCCTGGAATGGCTACGGAATTAGCTATTCCACCTTTATCATCTGGACTAAATATATCACCCATGAAGTGTGCAAATGCCATCCACGCTACAGCTGTAATAATTGCTCCAAATATCGAAATTGTAAGAGTCACACGATTTGCTTTTACAAATGGACCAGACCAAAATGCCATTCCGGTTAATATAGAGTTGTATCCAAACAAACCAAATGTAACAAGCCCATAATCTGCACCGAGTAGTAACGCTGTTGCCGCTCCAATTAAACCCGCGGCGACCATCATTATACCGGCTTTACGTGAAGCCAGCAGCACACCAGCAAGAATAAATATACCAGTTACGGGCGAACTTAACAGAGGAACTTCAGAGATTCCATTAAATAAGATATAAAAGAAATCTAGAAGAGGATCTCCCGACGAATATGTTGGTATTCCCATAGAAGGATTCTGTACAGGTATTGTTTAACAATTTGTATTGAATATCAGTTTATTAATATACAGTACAGAATATACCGGATAAATCGGAACTAATTTAGCAATAACACAGGTTTATTAGATTCTGACAGAATTTTTTTAGTTACATGTCCGAGGTCTTCAGAATGTCCTAATCCGCGTGTTCCTAAAACTATAATGTCCACGTTGAGATCGTGAGCAGTTTTAATAATTCTATTTGCAGGATCACCGACTTTGACGATCCTTTCACATCTTTTTGAATTCTTTATGAGAATACTGGATAAAACAAGACGCCCTTCTTTTTCAATTCTCTTTAATAACTCTGTATCGTATTCGGAAGCAGTAGCATTATCTTCCGTACCCTCCGGCCATTCAATTATGTGTAACACATAGATTAGAGAGTCCAATTGAAAAGTATGACTAGCGTAATCTAACGCCCTTATGGATGGCATAGAACCATCTACCGCTACGAGAATTCGCTTGTAATTTGTATTCGCAGTAGAACTCTCTAAATTGGAATTTACAGTGCCGTATAGAGGAGATAGCAACATATTTTCATCTTTTCTAAATAGAAACTTTGACCGGATGACAATCATAAGATTGGATAAGACCGTTGAAATTTCTCGTTTCGACTCAATAATTGGTTTAATAATAAGAAAACAAGCAGCTGCAAGTGTCCAAAAAATACTTAGCAAGATCCAAAATAAGAAAAATTCAAAAGAAAAAATGTATCCTGAAAAAAACAAAGGCAGTGGCCAAATTACAACCAATATGAGAGTAAAAATGATCCCGTATTTGTATCCAAATAATGTTCTCTTTTTTAAGAGATTTTCATCGTTATCTTCCTTGATTAATGACCTGATTCTTTCCTCTACAACGACAATTCGCTGTTTTGTAATATTAAAATTAAAGTTATCAGGTTTGATTAAACTTCCCAAAATAACGAACGCAAAACCAGTTGCAAACGATGTCAAATTGCCAAAAAGAAGTGGAATATCATGACTTGTAGATAAAACAGAAATATTTCCATATAATGAATATGCTGAGAAAAGCCATACAAAAATACCAGCCAACAGACCAAATAATGCAGATAGAGATGCAGAAGTCTTGTTGGTTTTCTTCCATATTAAGGATAATGAAATAGGTCCAACCGCAGACCCGATTAGAATACCCATCGACAGGTAAATGTATTGTAAGTTCAGTCCTATGTGAAACAAGGATAAGGAAAGCACACCTATTCCAAATCCAAATGCCAAGACAGAATATTTAGATATCCTCATCAACTGCCTGCCAGACGCTGAAGGTTTAAAGTAAGTTCTATAGATATCGAATGTAAATAAAGATGAAAACGCAACAAGTTCGGCGGATCCTGCGCAAGTTACCGCGGTAAAAAGCATAGTTAGAATAAGTATGCCCCCAACCTCTCCAAGGAGTGTCGAAATGGTTATTGGAGCAACCAATCCATGACTAACTTCTGATGGAGAAAGGTCCAAGTGCAATGCAATTCCTGCAAGTCCAAGGGAAGTTGCAAGAGCGAAAGGAATTGCAAACCAGGCCAATCCACCAATAAAAAATCCCTTGATAAGAGATTTGGGACGCGAGGCAATTGCTCTTTGCCAAAAGGCTTGATCGACAAAAACAGTTCCAAAATTTCCAATTATATTTATTATTCCAAAAATAAGTGCACCAATTGAGGCCAAGGTAAGGAATGAACCACCAGAATTGCCCTCCACGGGATTTATGGTGCTTGCCAATTGGAGACCTTCAAACAATCCTGTTATTCCGCCAATATTGGGATTAAAGAAATAGATGCCTGTTACCAGTATTAATATCGCAATAAAAATTAGAGAAGTATTTAGATAGTCTGCAAAGAATGTGGCCTTTAAACCTCCAAAATAAGTATACATCATGATACTCAAAGGGATTATGAAACAAGCAATAGTAATGTCAATTCCGGTCAATGCATTTAAAGCCGCAGCCCCTCCTAGGACTAGCATGGCAGTCACAATAGAATTGGCCAATAGTGCAAAAAGCAAAAATACCTTATGACCAAATTTTCCCAGTCTAAGATATAGAAATTCTGTAAAAGTGTGAGAAGATGGCGCCCTTTTTTTCAACTCTAAGGCAATTACTGCAAAAAGAATGATCTGGATGCTAGCCCCTGCAGCATACCAAAATGGCCCACCAATACCATACTTGTAAGCAACAGTTGAGGATTCTAAAAGTGTGGCAGCCCAAATCCAAGCAGAAATAACAGATGACGCCAATAAACCGCTTTTAATATTTCTCCCAGCTGTAGAAAACCACTCAAATGTTTTCCGAGTTCCAAGCCACTTTGTATCTACAAAAATGAGCAATAACACGAGTGCTGTCATTATCAAACCACCTCCAATAAAGATCAGATAACCAATTTCTTGGGAGAGGATGAATGACAATTGTTTGATAAAGTTAAATTGATTTATTTAAGTTGATCTTGATTCTCTGGTGGTTGCTGTTAGTATTTTTCTTGTTATCTACGAAATTAAGTAGTAATTAACTCGAAATTGAAGTTCTAAACTATAAATAATTTGATCAATAACTTTGTACATCACATCAATGATAGATTCGATAGACGAGTTAATTCTTTCTGCTTTGAGTAAAGACGCCAAGCAGGACTTGAATGAAATTTGGGATTTTTTAAGAAATTACGGTCATAATTTGAGCTTAGAAGAGATAGATTCACGCATAAAGACATTGGAGGATGAAAAAATAATCTCAAGGTATACGATTTCTATCGATACAAAAAAAGTAAGGCACAAAATAATCAGAGTTGTTTTGGTTACCTTTAGACCATCTCAGCATTTGAGAAGCAGGGTAGAAGGATTAAAGAAATATCTTGAAGATGCCCCCTTTGTATTATTTTCTGGAAGAACTAGAGGAGGATATGATTGGATTACCATTCAGGTATTTGCTTCTCCAGAGATTGCAGATGAAGAAAGCGATATTTATAGGAATTTATTTGGAGATATTATCCAGACGTATGAGGTATATGACTTTTCCCCTTTAAAGGAACCTACTCTCAATGCATTTACATACACCGAAAAAGAATATAAAAAATTCTTAAATGAATGGATGCCTCCGTTTCTTGGAAGATGATCAAGTAATTATTTGTGGTATTTTTTGAATCAAATATCTCGTCCTTTCAAGTATTTTGCCGTTTTAGTGATTTTAATATTCTTGAATCGAATTGTATCGTCTATTAGGGAGTGAATTTTAAGTCTCATGTCCATCAAAAAGCTTACGACATCTGTGCTTTGTTCTGGTTCAAAGTTTAATTGAACTTCCTCGATTATGCTATCGAGCCTTGCAAGTGTTATTTTTAATGCTAGCGTTGTTTTTTTAGTTATCTTCAGAGTTTTAATGTTTTTAAGATTAATATTTTCGTTAGCAATTAATTCCAAATCATCTCCTGACAAACCTTCTTTAGAAAATACTGCCTTGACCTCTCTAATCTGTCGTATTGTCAAATCATTTTCTATAATGTGATCGGTAAATTGAGCAACGTTACTGGGAGAAAGAGTAGTCAATTCAAGCGCTTGACTTACGCTTAATTTGTTTAGCATAATTTTTTCCTTAACATCCTGAGGGAGTTTTAGTAATTGTATTCTGTGAGAAACATACTCTTCGCTTTTTCCTATTTTCTTGGCCAATTCAGTAACACCTCCCCACCCCAAATCCTGTACATATTTTCTAAAAGCCTCGGCTTCCTCAAGAGCGCTCATAGATTTTCTCTGGATGTTTTCAGTTAACTGAATTTCAAATGCCTGTTTGTCATTCATCTCCCTAATCTTGCAAGGAATATGACGCCATCTAAGAGATTTGCATGCATAGAACCGACGGTGACCGGCAACTATTTCAAAATTATTCTGATAAGGACGTATCAAAATGGGTTGAAGTAACCCATGTTCTTTGATACTTGAAACAAGTGATTCTACTTCTTGATAATCATTGAATTTATCTCTAATTGAAAACTGGGATGGTCGAATCATCTTAATTTCGATATGTTCCACTATACTAGTATCAAACGCATGCATAAAATTAGATAAGTGACGTAGTACTTATACATTTTTGTTTTTATTAGCTGAACGTAAACATTTATAGAATTTTTTTGCGAAATTATACAAATTATATCCATAAAATAGATAATTTTATAAATTTCATCAAAAATAAAGTTCTTAATCCAGTCTAAAAAAAACACACAACACATAGGTATGTACATCTCGTTCTCATCCAATAACTTTATTGCGATGGCGATGGGAATTGCAATGTTCATTGCTCGTTTATTATTAAGATACTTTTATAACAATGACAAGTGCAAATAGAAAAATAAATGTTTTCTAAAATTTTAGTAGGTATAGATGGATCCGAGTATTCAAGAAATGCTGTAAATTATGCTTTAGATCTAGCTTCGAAATATGATTCAGATTTATTTCTTCTGGCCATTGTTCCTTCTAAAGTTCATCATGGTGATTCTTCAGGGGTGTTTGGCATGGTTGCCCCGTCTTATTTTCAAGAATATAAGAAGGAGGCAGAAAAATGGTTTGAGGAAATTATAGCCTACATTAACAATAACACAACCATTGATACCAAAACTAAAGTAAAATCAGAGGTAATTACTTCACCTTTTTCTACTGCAGCCTCAATTCTAAACTATGCAGAAGAAAGAGATGTGGAACTGATAGTTATAGGCACCAGGGGAAACTCTGGCTTAAAGAAAATGTTACTTGGCAGTGTTGCAACAGATGTTGTGACTTATGCTTATTGTCCTGTGTTGGTTATTAAATGAGTAACTTTTCATTTGTCTATTTCTTTTACTATTTTATTCAACATTGATGGCTAATT
>QCWC01000127.1 GCA_013114705.1 Candidatus Nitrosocosmicus sp.
ATTCAGTTAAAGTATTGATAAATGCGTCAGGATCAATTGATTTAGAACTAATCTTTATACCAATACCTAGTTTTTCTATTTTCTCTGCATTAGATAATTGTTCGCCGTGATTGTCTATAGGTATAGAAACAAACGGTTTACCAAAACGAATCGCTTGAGAAATTGCTGTGTGTCCGCCTCTGATGACTAAAATATCTGAGATAAAAAGGATCTCATCTCTGTAGGGACACCATTCGTAATACCAGATGTTGTCATTTATTTTCCTGGGTTCCATGTTACCATTAGCCTTTCCTTCGGAAATAATAATCTGAAAAGCGGATTGATTCTTGAGTATTTCGATAAGAACAGTAATAATCGGCAGTCTCGTATCTTTGGGTCCGCTAATGTGGATAAAAACAACTGGTTTTGTATTATCAATCTTAAGTTGTTCTCTGACTTTTAAAATACTTGATTGATTTAAATCAAAGCGAGGGGTTGCAAATCCAACATAGTTCATCTTACTTTTTATTGATTTGACCGTATTAATTGTCTCCTCAGATATCGTATAAGGTGGCGGAAGATCAGGAATCAATATTTTGTCTGCGATATTCCACATTCCCCCCATTAGCTCCGCATTGCATGTTTCAAAGATTTTGGCCGCTTTAAATTCTCTTAATCTTGGGGTAAGCAATAGTTTAATTTGATTTATGACTAATATTCGAGGGATTTTAAGTATGTTTGATGCAACCAGCGGCGAGAGTCTGGAATCTGAAACCACAACATGTGGATCAAATTTTTTCAGATATTTTAATTCTTGATTTACCTGCCATGGCAAGTTAACTAGCCATTGTGGTATTTTACCAATATTGTTTTTTACAGAAAATTCTCCATTTTTGCCCCAGTGAAATTCGACAGGGGGAACAACATTGCATGTATAACCTTGACCTCTAATGTAAAACGATGCTTCGCCAAAGGATGAGAATAGTAATTGAATGCCGGGTTTATTCAATGTCTCTGCTAGCAGTATCAGCCTGCTTGCATGACCTAAGCCAACTCCATATGGTGCTAAATAGACCCTCTGCACTAATATCACGAATTTCAATGCGATTAAAAAGTGTTAAGCAACACAGTTATTGGAGAGTCATGGCAGCATAAACTAACCTTACCTTTAATCTATTTGTGCGACTACTGTGAATATTTTTTACTTTATTGGCATGGCCTACTGATTCTGAATTAGAATCAAACCCTAAGCCTACTCTTTAATCTTATTGCCGTTTGTCTTTATTCTTGAAATTTCAGGGATCATCCAAATAAATTTAGTATGAATACAATTATTAGTCTGGTCACTTTCACATTGCAGTTCACCATTAACATAAAATACATCGACCAATATCTTCTTCTTTACATCTTTTAGAGTTATTCTGTTTCCTTCGTATGAATCAACTGACAAAGATGGTGCAACTCTGGCTAGAAATTCTTCTTTTTCAAGATATACTTGCAAGAAATCATTGATATATTCTTTAATATTGAGCCTCTTTTGAATTGCTCTTTTTTTCATCTTTTCATAATTTTCTAAGAATATCTCAACGGTGACCACGCTTCTACCACCACGCTTCACAGGCATACATTTTCTAACATGTTATGCTATTTAATATCCTTTTATCATTAGTTAGCATCTACATACACTTAAATACTATTGTGTGTATTAACATGTTGTAATATGTTAAATAAAATCGCATGCCGCATAAAAATAAAAGTTAGAAATTATTTGCACCCTAAATACAAAGGTAAAGTATTGCTTAAATCGACCCATTTCGTAAAGAAAATTACAATCCTCTGTTCCG
This sequence comes from Candidatus Nitrosocosmicus sp., assembly GCA_013114705.1. Classification (GTDB taxonomy): domain Archaea; phylum Thermoproteota; class Nitrososphaeria; order Nitrososphaerales; family Nitrososphaeraceae; genus Nitrosocosmicus. The sequence goes on from QCWC01000127.1 coordinate 1,824, forward strand.
AGAATTACTGGCATCATGATTGGCCATTTGGCCTATCCGTAGCTTTCTGTCCGAAGAAGGTAAGCGTGCTTTTGAATCTGAAGTTAAGGATCAATGCATATGAGAGTAGCTTATCAATTACAATCCCTCTTAAAGTAATCGTCAAGAATTATTCACTATTTCTATATACCTTATTCTGCAAATTATTACTATACCTGCTTGGTATTATCGCTAGCCTGTTTTGAAATTATTAAGTCAAGAATATAAATTTGATAATAAATCGAATTAAACAGTTAGGATTAAAGTAAAGTAAATTTCTCGTTATTTAATACTTGTAATTAAATAAAAATTTATTTCAAAACTAATAAAAAATTTAAGGGGTCTTTCATTTGAGGATTAATCGGATTCTTCTGCGTAAATTAATTTCATTTCATCAAAAGTGAGCTTTTCTCCGCTGGACATTTTCTTTAAAGCGACTTCTTTTAATGAATTCCATAATTCCTGGTTTTCCTTATTCTTACGCATTTTATCTTGGGGTATCTCGTGCTTACTTTTTCTCTCTGAACTATATCTTCTCTGTCTGTCGGATGAATGTTGTAATCTGTTCCTTTTAAACTCGATCGCATTTAATTGAGTATCTACCATTTCAATTTTTGCTCCTGCTTCTCTCACTTTGTGAATTACGCCTCTCCTTTCTTCGTACAGTTCTTCTCTTTTGTTTAGTAATTCATCTAGATTTGCTTTTATCTTGCCGATTACTTTACCTACGTCTGCCTTTTGATCAAAAATTTGATTCATTTTGCCTTTTATGTCTTCGAACTTTGTTGCCAAAGATTTGTATGTATCTTCTTTTTTATGGATCACTTTTAGTGCGTGCAATCTTGTCGCGATTTCCTTGGACTTTAAAACTAGGCGTCTCTCTTCGTCCTTCGATAACTTTTTGGTTTGTATGTCTTTTTCAATTTGCTCTAAAGCTTTGGTCAGATTTGTGATATTAAACCGGTCTCTCCTTGACCTGGAACCTCCACTTGAAGCTTTCGAATCTAGGGTCTTCATCCTTTTTCTTTCTTCAATTAGATTGGTTTTCAATTCTGTAAATTTTGCATAATCTGCGTCCTTTAATTCATTGATTTGTTTAAGTTTGAGCCGTTCGGCTTCCAATTTTACCCGTTCTTCATCAATGATTTTCTTTGTTTGCTCAATTTTCTCATTGATTTTCTCGATTTGACTTTCTCCTATTTTTTGTTCCTCTATTAGAGATTTTTTGAATTCCAATAGGGTTTTTTGATTTGAATCTATAGTATTTTCTGATCTATTGTCCTTTTTTGTCGTAGAAGCTGAAGCTGCAGCTGAAGTAGCCGTAGCTGAATTTCCACTATTCTGTTCTTGAACCACGCCGCTTATAACCTCTTAAGATATGGAAAAATATATTTTTTCTCATTTTGTACTTGTGATGAAAGCAACCACCATGCAGTACTTGTAATTGCACAGCCTTTCAACAGACTCTCAGAGGCCAAGTGACTAAACTATGAAGCATAATTGGGACTCGCCAGAAAGTCATTCCACGATTAACAGACTATACTTATAAAACGTTATTTTGAAATCTATTGAGCAATTTTTTAAACATATATTTATATTCTATCTTGTAGTTAATTATGTGATTACCGATGGATGATTTTGATAAAGATTTTCCAGACTTTGATTGGAAAAATACTCCAGCTTATAAACATCCAGGAGGAAAGGATTGTCCTTGTCCCAAACACGAATATATACGAGAGCAAATTAATGTTGCCAAGACTCTAAATACCAATAGTAAAAATATAGATGCTGATAAGAAGCCATCTTCTAATGTAACTTTAAAGTTTTGTCCTGATCACTACAACGTATATTTTAATGAGGTGATTCCAGCTATGCCCTTAAAATATAGAATTATTACCAAAATTGCATTAAAATTAGGAGCCGTGGTGATCCAACAAATTCCATATATGATGTCGGACAAATGTTTTTACTGTAAATTCGGTTCAGGTGGATTTGATAAAAAGGTGGAGCTTCCTCCTATCTAGGTTTATTGAATATCTGACTTTGAGAGTAGGTTCTTTGCCAAATTTTTATGATTAGCTGCCAACACTAGTGAAGCAATATTTCTTATTATTATTGACAGATAAGGTATACTTCGACTGGATTTTATTTTCCTTGTGTACCCCTCTAGGAATTCTTCTTCAATTTTCTTGTATTTTGTACTCTCCAAGTCGAGCAAACTGGCTAAAAAAATACCAATGTCCAAACTTTTCATGAATTCCGTGGCTTTGTTCTGTATCAGTCCCAAATCTGTACGATAAATTTCTGAATTTCTTACCAAATAGTTCTGAGCTTTATTGTCGATAAAACATGCTCCGCTATCATGTAAGGTTCTAGTGATCGAGCCAACTTGCTGTACTATGCCAAAGTCATCGCTATTCTTGAGGTAGGCATACAAGTCACCACCTTCCACATATTCTTCCACTATGGTTTCCTGGTCAATTTTTATCAGTTTTGGGGTCGGAATACCGATTTTTTCCAATTCACTTCTCGAAGAAAAACCTTCGTTGAGCAAGATGAATTTGCCTGTCTTGAGCGGAGAGCATGGGTGCAGCAGAATGAAAGACATGAATGTAAACATGAAAACTAGCAAATGTTCGTGGATATTCTTTACCGTCTTGTTTCTTTTAATCACTACTTTCTGACCTTCAATATTGGAAATCATAATGTCTCTTTGCCAATTTACAAAATGCAAGAATGTTCTCTATACTAGATGCAATCTATTAAATACTTTTAATTATTTTGCGATTGCCCTTTTGAAAATCTAAAAATATTTCAATGGTTCTCTTCACTTTAAAGAGGGAATTAAAATTTTTTGCAGTATTATTGTATGCAAAAAGCTTTATAGATGAATAATTATAAGATATTTCTGTGTTTAAATACGCTACGACTTTCAAAATTTTAAGTACATTTTTGATTGGAGGAATTTTGCTGTCTCTTAGTACAACAAATTCTTACGCAACATTAGCAACTTTCTCTGATTATGACTACGGATATGGGCCTATAGCCAGCATAAATAACGACTGGGTATTGGCAGGACACTGGATGGGTTATTATGACCCCGAAAACCTCACCGATTCTGGTTTTCACGCCACATTTGATATGGTGATGAAAAATGGATCTGCTCCTCACATGCATCAGATTACCAACACTACGATTAGTGACGTAAAAATGAATGGAACTGATGAGATAATTCAAGGAACCATAACTATTTCAATGAAGGACGGCCCAGTGTCGAATGTACCTACCACATGGACGACGTACAATAATAATACACTCGCTATTGAAATTGATCCATCATTAATCAATAATCACTTTGGTGAAACACCAATCTATGGGCTTGCTTTAACCCCTGAAAAGGAGATGAAAACTATGACGTCGATGATGGAGGATACGAAATTTATGGATGAATGGATCCCGTTGATGATGCAAAATGTTATGAGCAACCTTCAACTGGGCGCTGGTAATTCCACTTCTATGCCACCAATGAATATGTCTATGAACGAGTCCCCCGTTTCAAATAACGGTACACTCCTACCTATCCAGTAATCGGAAAATTCCGATTCCTTCATTTATTTATTTATACGAGATTTGTTCTTGATCTAAAAATACCAGTCACATACCAGTCTGCAAATAAAGCATCACATTATCTGCCTATACATAGTCCTGAAGGTAAGCTAGTTTGGCAGTTATTATTTGAATAATGATTATTGTTTATGTTAATAGGCAGATTGTTCGCATTATTGATGTCTAATATGTTGTTAAATACATTATTAAAATCCACATTGTTTAAGGAACTTTGAGTATCAAGAAATATGCCGTTACTTGTATTTAATATGTTGTTTCCATGAAGCGTAGTATTTGCAGTATTGATCAGTGTGACCCCTGAAAGACGATTGTTACTTAATTGGTTAAAATTAACTTGAGCATCTTTAGAAGAATGTAACGCAACTCCAATTGTATTTTCACTTACCATATTATTTGAAATTTGTGCATTTTGCGCACCAGTAAGATAAAATGCAACTTTGTTATTATTTATGTTTATTTCATTTGCGTAAACGTCTGTTCCTCCAGAAATATATATTCCTGATTGAAATCCGGAAATAATTCCATTACCTGTTATAGTTACATTATTTTGCCCTCCGATCATTATTCCAACTTTATTGCTATCTATACCCGGTCCTTTGAGCGAGAATCCGTTCATATCTATGGTGGTGTCGTTTCCTCCAACAATAAGTCCATCGTTATCACAAATAAGGTTGGACCCCAATTTTACACTCCCTTGTACTATTTGGCCACAAGCAGGAATTATCTCTGCAGATACACTTTTTTGGCCACTTGATGAACCTTGACCATTATTCAAAGAAACTGATGGTGTGGGATTAACTACATCTGTGTTATTTCCTTCATCTTCTATTTGACTGTCATCCACATTCGGATCACTAGTTTGTTCTTGTATACTGGCGATTCGGTCACCTGCATCATCATTACTATTAGAATTACCTGTATTCTGACTAGTAATGATATTTTTTTGGGGGTCAAGCTGATTAGATTGAGGTAATATAGGGTCATTACCTGTAGAGCTTGAAGCTAAATTCCATTCAAAAAGTGGTAATTGTATTACAACTGAAAATAATATAAAAATAATTGAAAATTTCATTATCCGAATATTTTTCGAGTCATACCACTCTGCCTTCTTCATCGATACAAATCTACAAGAAGTATATTATATCAATATTACCTTTACTTTATCTCTATGTGAAAGGTAATCTGATGAGATTTT
>QCWC01000128.1 GCA_013114705.1 Candidatus Nitrosocosmicus sp.
GCATAAAATTATTAGAAAAATATGGATGCATTGAGTAAAACACATATCTATCTCTTAACCCAATCGTCAAAGTTCCATCAACTAAATTCTTCGATCCACTTGCAGTCCGAATTTATTCATTAGAAATTTGGTAAATTTTCTCTTGTTCACTGTGGTCGGAGGGTTTATGGAAGAATTTAGTTGTTGCAGACATTTTTGGAAGAAACATGCCTAGCAAATATTATATGGATGTATGTAAGATTAAGGTTGAAATTGGGTGGGTTTGAAAATTTCTTTTTCACGATCTTGTTAAGATGGTAATGTATGTAACATTCTAAAATAAAGGAATGTATAGTGAACACGAATATAACGTTATGGTACAGTCAACACGTCTAAAAGAATACTGAAATATTTCTGACTGGAAGTGAAACGATCTTTATTATTAAATTCTGCTTGTTTTAGATGTGACGTTTTTTCCGTACTATTTGTTTCAAATGAGTTAATGATGCGATTAAACATATTGCAATTCAATGTAGCATACCAAACAATTGCCACAAGTCTTGTCACAAAAAAGACTAAAGTACTATATTGTATTACACTATGTTATTGACACTTAGAATAAGATGTAAACAATGCGATTTTAACCATATTTCAAATATCTACAGATTGGAGGAACGGAACTTTCATAAGAATTTTTCAAACCTTGAAAGTTGTCCTAGTTGTGGATACGTATCTAAATGTAATGAATCAGATTATAATTTTAAATAATTTTACAAATTTTAAATTTTTTTGACCGCCTTCAATGTTGAGATTCAATTTCCAACGGCCAATCGAACATGATTTAGTGTGTTTATTGAAAGAAGAGGAAGAATAAGAGTCGTAGGCGGAGAAGACAAAAAAATTGTTAAATATACAATTCTTTTTTTGTGTCTATAAGATAGGTATACCTGTAAAAATTGACAAATCTTGACATACAATCGAGTTCTGCCGCTCTAAATTTGCCTTGCTGAAATCCATATTGGCATACATGGTGATACAAAGTGCAACCAAATTAAATTAAATACCCAGTTCTACTAATTCTGTATTATTTAGTATTTTTGATTCTGATGATTGTAAAAGCTAGGTACTAAATCCAATTTAATATAGACCAGTATTTAGAAATGGAAAATAAGGCAAGATTACACGCGGCCCTCATTTTCAATTTATGGACTGATTTTGCAATGATTGATTGATTCCTGAAATATTTCCTGGATCAATATTTAATTCACTCATCGTATTTTGTACCATAAGTGGAATCCATTTATCCATAAACTCAGAATCCTCGGACATCAAATTTGTAAACTCCATTTCCTTTTCGGGAGTTTGTTCTATACCATAGATCGGAGTATCACCAAAGTGGGCATTAATCTTTGAAGGATCCATAGAAATGGCTATTGTATTATTATTGTTTATAGTCCAAGTAGTAGGCACATTAGAAACAGGTCCGTCTTTCATGGTCACTGTCGCTGATCCTTGCATAATTGTATTATTACCATCCATTGTAACATCTTCCAAAGTTGCGTTGGATATCTGATGCATATGATAGGCAGTTCCATTTTTCATTACCATACTAAATGTAGCATGAAAACCCGAATCTGAGAGATTGGAAGGATTGCCATAGCCCATATAACCGCCAGCCAAGACCCAGTCGTTGTTTATACTAGATATGGGACCATAACCATATTCATATTCAGTCACTGGTGCCGAAGATGCATAAGCACTTGATCCTGTTAAAGCCAATAAACATCCTGTTATCACAAATGTTGTCAAAATTTTAACATGTTTTGAGTAAGAAATCACAAGTACAAGTCATGGCAGACTGTTAATTAATGTTTATAACTGGATATATTCAACAGGATTTAAAATGATGGTCAAAAACTGTAAATTATTTTATCAGTTATAAGATCCTGATAATTTTTAGTTGTTATGAAATAATGGGTTATCGGGTGACATAAAGCCACCCTGGCTGCATCAAAGTATCTTAGGAAATTATGACAAAGCACATGTAAATCTATAATATTATGATTTACAGGTTAGTATCCAAATCATTTGACCTGTTACCTGGAACTCTTCTCTGTGACATGAATCAAGTTTGAATATAATTAATCGTCAATGAAAATGATGATTTATGATTTTATTAAGACAAAACTAAAAATTGAATCATCAAAACATCTTAAAAAAAGAATTCTTGTGATATATTTATATTCATCATTTCTTGACGTAGGTTATGCGAATCAAGTTAAACTTGGCTATTTTGACCCAAATCATTCTAGTGCTTGGTGGTTTAGTTTTTTGTACTTCAATGTCTCAAGCAATGGCCCAGTCAAACTACACCATTAAAGTTGCAAAAACAACAGAAGGCGATTTTACTATTACTGACGGAGCTAGTTACATTGGAACCTACTTTGATACGACATATTCAATGACCGGTACAGTAAATGATTTTATCAAAGCCAAAGATGAGTTAATTACTTCCATACTTGACGATTTTGGCAAATCCTCAACAATTGGTTACATAAAGATGAACAGCACGACTACTCAAACAGATGCTAATGTGACCGAGATCGCGAATCCATTTGTAAGTAAAGAACAAATTGATGAAAAGATAAAATCAGTGCTTGCATATGCTTTGGACAAGATTGAGAATCCAGTTGGAATTATGCCCGATATAGGGGATTCAAGAGAGATTAGGTGTGTATTTGGCAACGTGTTAAACGACTTTTGGTGTGATATTCCCACCTTTATGAGCAGGTAAAACAAACACTAAGGAAGCAGGGTTTATTGAATCCTGTACTGTCTATTTTTCTTCAAGTTAGTTGAGTCTTATCTACTGCTAGAATACCATATTGACTAATTGTTGATAACAGTAGGTTTATTAGTCATCATTTAGGCCCATGCTTGTAATTCTATCAGCATATTTTTTATACAACTGATCAATAACTCTAATTCGCTGTGTATGTTTGCATTTCTTCGGATTCCCCGCCGAATACAAATATCCTTTGCAGGTGCAAAACCAATGATTATTATCCTTTAATCTATTAACCATATACCTTTCTCCTGTAGTAACCGATTTCACGTAGTAAACATCTTCCTTATCGTCATACTCTACAGATTTAGTAAAATTAGTTCGCTTTCTTTGATTAGAATCCATTTTTTTAAAAATTCCTTAATATGATCTCGCATACTAACCATATTAATTTATTATACATGTTTGTCTTCTCTTTTCATGTTGGAGATGCAGAAATATTAGCACCCATTGTTGCATCAACTGACAATCCAATTAGTGAATCGCACAAACTATAGAAGACCAAGTAAAGTCAAAATGCAAAGTTGGCTTTAGAATAGCAGTTTGTTCGTACATTGCATTTGACCTCACAACTAATCTAATCAATCCACATGGATCAGATACTGTAACTTTAGAAACATCTGATGGTATGAAAAATATAACCGTGTCAAGATAGGTAGATAATGGTTTTATTCCTATCCATTGCAAAGATAACTTCTCTACAACAGACAAATATTTGGAATTAGAGTGCGACTTTACTAGGATACAAATGAGAGTAAAAAGGATTCTAAAACATTCAGTCTACTGCTATTCTGATTATCCATAGTATTTTCCATATCAGAGGGCTCAGGCAGCGGGCATAAAGATTCCTAGAGGTAAAGAAAAATAGAGCAATATATTCTTGATCAAAATCTGACTAATAAACAATCAAATAAATAATTGATAAAAAAGCTCTAATATTTTTCTGTCTCCGAAACTTTATTCATCAGCATATTATAATGAAGTTCGGTTATCTTGCCTTTTGAAAAAGCGTCTTTAATCTCCCTGATAAGTTTTAACTTTGATGAAAGATTAGCTCCTTTATCATCATCAAGTGAATCTATCTTTTTCATAAATATTTCGTGATATAGTATGGATATTTCTTCTTTTAAATTTGAATAATGAAATTGGCTTATCTTGCCTTTTGAAAATGAATCAGAGATTTCATCCTTGAGCTTATTTAGAGATTCAAGATCAACTTCGTCACGTCTACCTTCCTCGTATATGGTCTTTAATTTCTTTAGATGAATAATTGATTTTTTAATATCTCTTTTTGTTCTAGCCCACAAGATAATGCTTGGAATGGAAGCACCAATTATGGTAGATATAATTAAACCATATATTGGAATCCAGTATTCAATAGGAAGAGGAGCAGGCAATTCCCTAAAATTTGCAGTAAATGTACCATATTGATTTATGCAAAAGGATGTCTCAGCAGTATCATTATAGATTTGCCAGGTTTTTTGTATAGGCGTCATCAACGGATCAAAAGGATTTTTTGAATCTTCTACACATGGTTTCAGGGGCCTGGTGGTATTTGAGTCGATATTCTCATTCCAGTTTACAAACTCAAAACCACTATTTGCCTTTGCATTGCAGATCATTCCAGGTTCTTCGTAAAAGTATTGGTTTATTGGATATTCTATTTTCTCCTCTCCACAGATGATCCTCCCTGCGTTTAATGGAAATACATTAAAAGTTATTCCAACAGCAATTTTGTGTTTAGGGCCATGAATTGTAAAAAGGCTATCAGAATCCTCTGAAGTCAAATAGACAATGTTGCTGTTCTCATTGACTTCAATATTTGAAAGTGGCTCGGATATGTTGATGTTGGAAAGTTTATTAGTTTTTTCGTTCAACGAGTAAAGGTTATGTTTAGATAGTAAATAGACGACGTTGGAGTTTTCATTGACTTCTAACTCCAGGAGCGGTCCAAACAGAGGGATCACCTTATCCACTTTAATATTTGAAGTTCCATTTATAATTGAAACGTCGCGATCTGATATTATATAAACGGTATTAGAGTTTTCATTGACTTCCAAAGTACGTGGTGCATTGATTAATTCAATACCCGTCATGGTAGTATCATTATTCTGTTTATAAAATTTCTTCTCTGTGATTATATAAACAGAATGATCTTTTTCATTGACTTCAATATCGAGTGGCTCATTTTTATCTGGAATCGAAATGTTTCCTAAAAGTTTAAGATCATTATCAAAAATAAGTAGTTCAGGAGGATATTGATTGATTACATAAACTTTCTCTGCTTCCTCATCTACTGCAATTTTGGTATAGTTTGCCTCTACATCATACTTCTTGACCAAATCAATACTTAGTGAATTGGAACCCGTATCGTCAATCAGTCTTATACCATCTTTTCCTGCCAAATACAGCTTACTTTCTTTTTCATTGACCTCAATATCGGTTAGTTCTTGCTCTAAAGGTATGTTTTGTAGTAACTCGTCAGTCCTTCCGTCTATTATGGAGATAGTTTCTGATGGAGATTTACCTGAAATATACACATGGTGTATCTTGTCATTTTCTTCCACATCGTGGGGTATAGTATTAATAAAAATTTCCTTTAAGGTTCCCACATTGCTGTCTAAAATTGATATGGAATTTGACCGCTCGTTGGCGACATAGACTTTGTTTAAAAACTTGTCTACCTTTACCTCGTTTGGTTCTAGTCCTATTTCTAATTGTGGATTGGTTGTATGGTATTTTTCATTTATACTTTCTAAAGTCTGCCCTATTGCACTATCATTAATATAATAAAATAGACTAGCCAAAAAAATTATCACAGAAAGAAAGACAAAAAAACAATAGTAAGTCACCTACATCACATCCGTAATCAGGTTACTAGTTGACAGAGGATTTCATAAACCATTCAATTTCCCATCTAGTAGATGTAGTATTTATAGGTTTTGTTGTATAACGCATCGTTACTATAACAACCTATCATGTGGTTTGTAAGTTAAAAAGCAAGTACAATTTCATCAGGTTCGCTCTTCTGTTATTTGCTCGCTTTATTAAGGTGAAAGAGGTCGGCCTTTTTCAGGCATAATCAACAATTGTCCACATATGTACGCAAAATATGTCCCTGAATTAATCAGAATATTTTGAATTTATGTGATCTTTTTCTCACTATAGGAAAGTACAATACTTAATTTGACAGTTTGGGATTGCAGACATGATGGTCTTTGAAAAGAATAGTCACAATTTTGGTATAGTTATCCTCATAAAATCAGTAATCTATGTCACTAAATTCTACCAAATGGAGAAGATGTCGAGAATCAAATCAACGACAATCAATCGTTTTTCATATCAGAAGATTTATCCAATCAAATATTTGCCAGTTCCACATGTTTGACAATAAAAATCATCTCCTCTCTTGTGGCCATCGAGGACGTAGAATTTAACACATTTGCTACAAAATACAAAATTAACTGGATTGCCATTCTTGTCTCGGGCATTCAACATTTCTTCTGTTATCTTCATCTAATGTTATCACCTAAAACAAAAGTCCTAATATAAGATATATGCAATATTCAACCTATTTGTCTTAACATCTTTCATAATTTTATATAACATTTATCTAGTAGGTTAGTTTTATGATGAATATTTACTATCTTAAAGAAACTAGAATAATTGTCTAGGAAAATGAAATATATTGTTATAACATTTTCGGGTTGCCAAATAGTAGAACCAAGAAAGGATGACATATAAAAATTATTTAATCGCAATTCCTTTTTTTATTTATCGAAATCCACAAAAAAGGCGCTGGTGCATATTGTTGATTATTTTTCATGTAGCA
>QCWC01000129.1 GCA_013114705.1 Candidatus Nitrosocosmicus sp.
TCATTAAAGTAAGAAAAGTTCAATGTCAATATCTGTATTCCTACTATTGGTGAGTCTTGATTCTCCAAATCTAAATAAATTGGGCTGGCAAGTATCGCAATTGGTTCACCAGTAGTTACGGCCATTAGGACATTACTTAGATACGGCTTTTTTGTTTCCATGACACCCTTAAAATGATCTTGGTGTCCAAAATTGAATATACTGCCATTAGCTTGATATGGATAATAAGGTTCACCAAAATAACGATCTCCATTGGGCAAAAGTAAACTTATAGCTAACAAAGCACTGTTTTTGGCTAGAGCATCCCTGGCCACATTTCTCTTTTCTACATCTTGGTCACTAGGTATACCATGATAACTTATTTTCATCTCATTTGTAAGATTTACCAAAGGAAAGTTTTCAGAGGAAATCGACCCATTTAGTGGATTCTCTGCTAGAGTCATTAAACCTGATATCGTGTTGTTCAAATGTTGATAAAGTGAATCTAGTCCCAGTTGTTTTAGTAATATAGGATTTGAAGTGCTATCTATTTGAGATTTGTTCATGTCATTAGCAAAAAAGGTATCATTAACTTGGCTCGCTTGGATGGAAGATAATGTGTTTATGACCGGAACAAAAAATATAATTAGTACAGACATTCCAACTAATAGAAATACAGAAAAAATTAGAATCATATTAGGTTTTATTGTCACCGTTTAGAACAATATTTTCGTAGTTAATAAACTAGTTTGAAACTTTAATGTTTGTTTGCTCAATCCCTGACCTTAGAAAATAGCGAATTTAAGAAAAGTATGATCAATGGGGCCAGAGGGATTCGAACCCTCGACCGCCAGCGCCCCGGGCTTATACCCAAAATAATGGATGGTATCCTGCCAAGCTAGACGATAGCCCCTCGCTTATAAAGAATAAACCTCTCATTTTTAAACTTAAGTAATCCTGGCAATTCTAAACACTTTAATAATTAGATTAATACTTTATAGCATATCACTTATGCTGGTTAACGAATTAGACGTCATAGATAAACAGATATTAAATGATATTCAGTGGTCTTTTCCACTAGTTGAAAGGCCTTTTCTTGAGATGGCAAATAAATATCACTTGACTGAAGACGAAGTTCTTAACAGAATCCAGAGACTAAAGGATATTGGAATAATCAGACAGATAAGTGCAATTTTTGATACCCGTAAACTTGGTTACAAGAGTGCCCTTGTTGCATTTTCAGTTGACAATAAGAATACAGACTATGTCGCTAATGAAATAAACAAGCACCCCGGGGTAAGCCACAATTATGAAAGAAACCACGAGTACAATATTTGGTTTACATTAGCAGTACCTCCTGATGCGGATATGAAGGCGGATCTGGATAAAATGGCTTCTTTGGATGGCGTGATAAAATATAGGGTATTGCCCACTTTAAAAATGTACAAAATTGGAGTAAAGTTGGACATGGTAAATGCAGATGCTGAAAAGCCTACTCCAACAGACAGTGTAAAGAAAATGGAAGGTAAAGCAGAAAAAATCTCAGAGACCGACAAAGAGTATATTAGACAACTACAAAAGGATATTGAAATAATTAAAGAGCCTTTCAAATCGATTACAAACAGCCTCGGAGTAAGCCTGGAGGAATTGTTCAACAAGGTAAAAGAGTATGAAAAAATAGGTGTAATGAGAAGATTTGCAGCAATATTAAGACACAGACAAGCAGGTTTTACAGCTAACGGTATGATAGTTTGGAACGTTCCTGAAGACAATATTGATCAAATAGGGCTAAAGGTTGCATCGTTTCCACAAGTAAGTCATTGTTATAGACGACCCATATATCCAGACTGGGAGTTTAATCTATTTAGCATGATTCACGCCCGAACTATTGATGCAGCTGAAAAAATCGCAAAAGAAATTTCAGAGATCATCAAGATTGATAGATACAAAATATTGTTTAGCTCTAGAGAGTTTAAGAAAGAAAGGGTAAAATATTTTGAATAATTTTGCTATGCTATTAGTTTAGGCATATCAAAATTATTTTCATACATTCTTTCTATTTGGGTTTTCTCATCTGCAGACAAATAATTTCCATCGGATATTTGAGCGAACAGATCAATTTCTTCCAAGCTTGTGACAGTTGGCAAGAGAACAGAGATTTCTTTTTGAGATAATATGTATTTCATTGAAAGTTCCGTAATATTCCATCCATGGGAATCAGCTATTGGTTTGAGTTTTTCTATTTTTTTCATAGCTTGAATGATCCATTCTCTCTTTCTGTTGTTTCTATGATCGTTCTTATCAAAAACAGTATGTTCGTTGACTTTGCCTGTTAAAACACCCGACGCATCAGGTACTCTAACCATTATGCCTACCGATTTACTGGAATTTTTATTTACCGCGTTAAAAAATACCCTGCCAGGATCTTGTTCTAAAATATTATATACAGTCTGTAAACACACAATATTTCTGTTCTCTATAGCGTACAATCCTTCCTTTTCCCAGCCTATTGCAGGTCCCAAAGCAACACCATGGCTTTTGATCTTGCCTGTTTTTACCAATTCATCCAATCTATCAAACAATGCGTTGTTTTGGATAGCGTCCATCTTGGGGTTGTGCAAGCTATATACATCAACAAAATCAGTTTCTAATCTATTCAGGCTCTCTGATAGTGCATAGTCTAAGAATTCAGGGTTGTGTTTTTGGGGAATTTCTCCGTGCCCAATTTGATTAGCACCATACATATCATAACCCCATTTTGTAGAATAAATTACCTCATTGCGCATATCTTTAAACGCTTTTGCCAATAATTTTTCGCTTTTACCCTTTCCATACATATCAGCAGTCTCAAAGAAATTAATTCCTAAATCATAAGCACGTTTTAGCATCTTTATGGATTCTTCTTCCTCTAGTTTTTTTCCCCACCAATCTAATGCCAAAGTCCAAGTCCCAAATCCAATTTCACTAACTTGAATTTCAGTATTTCCCAAATTACGATATTTCATTAAATTATACTCCTCACTTTTTCAGATAATTTATTGAATTTATTGTCGTCTATACAAGGGTTACTGATGGATTTCAAATATTCAAACGGATTTTCTGATAGAGAATTATTTGCAAAATATAAATCAAGATCCCGGTCATGTGAATCAATCTGGATCCAAGATTTGCAACCTATCCATTGAGGTTTATTCGTGATTTTGAGAGGTACTTTTAGTTTATATGCTCGCAAAAGCAGTAGATGCAGTGGTTTTTTGGGATTGTAATTGAATCGCATTTTAAGATAATCATCAGTCCAAATGTGAAAATCTTTTAATGCTTTTAGCTGATCTAAACTGCGTACCTCGCTAGAATCTATTATCTCGACAAACGAAGTGATTTCAGTGTACTTTTTTGAAGGGGATGAATTGTTATTTTCAGTTGTCGTCGTTTCCGTATCGCCAATGTCATTATTTTTTTCTTCTATCTGGTCAAGAATCGGGTGGTATTCAGGGCGTATAGACTCTCTTGCTTGATGTTCAAAAGTTGGGAATAGAAAAAATTTCTTAAATTTTAGCTCAAAACCATTTCGGTACTCCATGATTCCCCCTTTTCTAAATAATAAAATTTGATTACCCGACTCTATAGCATCACACACAACAGCCCACTCCTTTAGGGCACCGAGAAAATTTGAATCAGAAGGAGGTGGAGGAGTTGAATCGGAATTTGATGATATTGGTACAAGACCACTGTTTTGGTTATTTTTGACATTATTTTCAAAAGATATTGGAGAACTAGGATGAGAAGGAGTGTTGACACCCATGTAATTTGTTGAAGGTCCTCCTCCGGTTTCAGGACCAAATTTGGTTGTCTCAAATGGGACATTTTTATGATTATTGACTACCTTGTTATTGTTGTTGTTATTATTATTATTACCATCCAAATGAAGATGAAAAGCCATATACAAGCACCTATAATTACAAAGGTACTTTGAATCTAAATAAATATTGTTAATACTAGATGATTCTAACCTAGGCTCTTTATGATATCAGTTATATCCTTTCGAACACATGGAATCATTGGCGTATCTTTAATTATATATCTGCTGACCTGAGTTTCACGTAATTCGATAATAAGATTTTGAAATCTGGCTAGACTATTTGTTTCAAATGCTAGCATGAAATCCTGATCATCAATTCCGAATGAATAAGTTGTATTGAGTAAGATATCTGGATATTTTCTTCCTACTTTGATATGTTCTTCCATCATTTCTTTTCGTTTTTCAAAGGGCAAGAGATACCATTCTCGAGATTTAATGAAAGGATATACTATTACATATTGTAATGGGTCTTTGTCCAGCTCAAATCCACGCTTAACTTGATTTGAATAGATGGACCTTCGAGTCAAAGAAAGAAATGTGGATACCGGTTCGATGTATTTTCCCAAGATAGTTGTATAAATTTTTGAAGAAAGAACCTGAATATTTTCTAGTGATGAGGAAATGGTCCAGATCATAAACTCACTTTCGTGTCTGAGTCCAAGTGTAGAATAGGTCTGAATTTTCATTCTTTTGCTTGCAGCTTGAAGCAATTCGTTAAATTCACGTGAAGCTTCGTCCTTGCCCATTTCATTTAACCAACGCCACTTGGGATCGACCTTGTAAAAGGTGAAAGTAAAGAACATTTCAGATTTATCACTATTCAGTATATCATCACTATTGGAATTTTTATTGGAGGAGGAGGAGTTAGCGGCATAATTTCCTTTAGAATTGGTCAAATTATTGTCAACATTTGATAAGGCCTTATTCTTGTTGCGCATAATTTTGATGGCATTTTAAATTAATAAATAGTTAACATATTATTATTTGGACACCGAATTTCTCTTGTCTTTATCCAAGTTTTACTTAATGCTTATTCATTCGTAAATTGAAGAATGATTTCTTTGTGAAGGGTTAGTATATTTGAGGCCAAGATTAGTCACGTTGTTATTTTTACTCATAACTTTTTTCTTTTTGTACTTGTCTTTGGCCGTACTATCAGACACAGTATTGTTGTTGTAAGTTTTATCCTCAAGTTGTCCATCCAGGTTTTGAAAAGAAGGAGGATCCAATTCTTCCAAAAAAGTTCCTCGATCAGAGCTAGTTTTGTTTGTTATAATTCTTATTTTCTTTTTCATTTAACATCACATAAGGAATCTATACTCAATTGTAACAATGCCTTTTATTAATAGTAGGTTTAAAATTCTCTGTAAGGGTACTAATAAGATGCTAACAGGCAATGAATGAGGTATATGCAAATCGACAATGGTAAGTTGATTTGTTATAATATATACATATTAATTGGTTGTATTAAATATAATTTATAAATAAAGAATTTTAAATGATAAAAATTTGAATAGCAAATAGTATTTTGTAATCACATTTTGTCGGTAAGGAAATAAACTATAGACCCACCACTACTAGGTCGAATTGTTATCCTGATGCTTTATAAACATATTTTAGTATGTATAGAATATATATGGATAATTCCTCACGCTCTTGTGATACATGTGACACTTCCTAATTGGAAGCAAAAATTTGACCCCATTTGATAATATTAACATCTTTATATAAAATAGATGAGGAGCCAATAGCAGTCAATATTTTGTATCTATTGATCATCTTTTTATGCTTGTATGGAAAAAAACTACTGAGTATCGTCAGAGAGTCCTAGCCATGAATAGCCTTTAGCTTCAAGTTCCTCTGAAAGCTCTTTTCCTGCTGATTTTATTATCTTGCCCTTTGACATTACATGTACCTTGTCTAGTTTGTTAAGATAACGCAAAATCCTAGCGTAATGGGTAATAACTATGACTCCTGCTCCTGTTTCAATTAATTTGTTTATAGCTTCAGCCACAGCCTTTACAGCATCTATATCAAGTCCAGAATCAGGTTCATCTAGGATTGCCAGATTGGGTCTTAGAACGAGCATCTGCATTACCTCTGACCTCTTTTTTTCTCCCCCAGAAAAACCTTCATTTAGATATCTACTTAGGAAGCTTGGGTCTAGGCCAACATTGTCCAAGTTTCGCTTTAGGTATTCATGAAATTCCTTTACTGTTATGAATACCTCACGGTCTTTTTGTTCTGCACCTAGTGATTTGCTTAGTAAATTATAGGCATTACGCAAAAAGTGACTGTATCCCACACCTGATATTTCTGTTGGATACTGAAAACCTAAAAAGAGTCCTTTTTTTGCTCGTTCGTCTGTTTTTAGGTCAACAATGCTTTCATCGTTTACCAAAATATCTCCAGAGACTACAGAATAACGGGGATGTCCCAACAAAACGTTGGCCAACGTACTTTTGCCAGAGCCATTTAATCCCATAATGGCATGAACTTCACCTTTGTTGACCTCTAGATTAACACCATTAAGTATTTTTTTATCATCAATATTGACATTTAGGTCTTTTATCGTTAAGAATGACATAAAAACTTAAGAACGAATACATAATATAAATATTCGTTAGAATAACACTGTTATAATTATAAAATTTATATATTTCACAAATATTATATAAACAAATCTGCAAATAATAATTATATTTTAATAAAATTTATAAAAAAAGGTGCAAAGATATTGATTTTTTTAAAAAAATTATGTTACTGTTATTGTTC
>QCWC01000130.1 GCA_013114705.1 Candidatus Nitrosocosmicus sp.
ATGGAATGTCGAAATACTGGAACCAAGAGATGGAATAGGAGGTCACTGTCTACCCAAAGATACAAAGATGTTTATCAATTCATCTAATACGATAAAAAGCAAGATTCTACAAGCAGCCATGGAAATAGATGAAGATTATAGAGATTTTAAAATTCGACTGGATGAGGAAAAACTTCTTACTTCCATTTAAGACTATTATTCACAATATCTCGTTTTCTAAAACTAATTCATTAATTAGACTTCATTCTTCTTTCAATTTAAATCGTGTTATCATTACCATAACAAAACGCAAGAAAACAAATTAGATTTGTAAGATCTACTATTAGACTTTATGAAAATATAGTGATTTGAAAAGTATCAAATTACATAGTCTATCAAAAAATGATATTGTTATAAGACTTTATATATTAGTAACATTGTGTGAATAGCTCCGTGAATACCACTCTAATTGAACTTTTTTCCATCTCTTAAGCAAAAAAAGGAGAGATTGTGTCCATGCCTTTAGATATTGTGTAAGATTTGCTATTTACTTGGAGCTCCGTTATCTAAGTTCTTGCAAAATCCGATTGTCTATTTTCTGTTTTACAGATTCTTTCAAAACTTGCAAAGCGAATCCAACAGAGGCCCCTCCCGTCATTAAACTACCTATTCCGACAGAAAGTTCGGGGATAACAATTCCTATGCCTACGAACATTACTGTGACAGATATCAAACCTATCGTTGTAATTAATTTTTTATTCATATATCTAACACTGATGATTTAATATATAAACTAGTGCTAAAAATACATACATAGTGCTAACTTCTAATCTTTATTTGTTAGAAAACTGTGAATTTTTTTCAATTTAGGTACCTAATTTTCTCAAGTACGTCTGAATGATTGAACTGCCTACAGACTATTGTTAAATGGGCTCAAGAAGTATAGATAGACCATGAGTTTTCTTTTGCCTTTTTTGCTTCCATTTAATTAGAAATTTTCTTATCGTATTCTGTATTACAAAGAATTGTAATGAATGAATTCTCAATGCTTGTACAGGATACTATTTATTTTTTTAATACATTTGGATTGGATCTGTTAAGATCTACTATTGCATTATTTGTTGTAATTGATCCATTAGGTACTATTCCACTCTTTATCTCTATTACTCAGAAGAAAACAAAAAAAGAACGAAATGAAATATCTAAAACGGCTGTAATAACTGCAGGAGGCTTGCTGATAATATTCGCAATAGCTGGAACTCAGATTTTATCAATATTTGGGATCACAATAGCGAGCTTCATGATCGCAGGTGGAATATTATTATTCATAATATCAGTGGAATTACTTACTCATGGATCTTGGCGATTTGGAGGGGATATATCTGATGACTCTGGAGTAATACCCTTAGCTTTTCCATTGCTGGCAGGACCAGGTGCCATAGCAGCAGTCATACTTTCCTTTCAAACAACTGGCTTGATCATCACACTGATATCAATTGTAATTGTTATTGGAATTACCTATGTGATCTATTATCTTACCGATCCAATATATAAGATACTTGGAAGGCGCGGCTCCTTAATTATTACTAGGGTATTCGCAATACTTGTTGCCGCAATCGCAGTTCAATATATCGTGAATGGTCTTCAAACGTTATTGGGCTAGTTATTTGTATAGGAAAAATATACCCACAAAAATACCATTACCAAATATTAGGATTCAAAAGAATTAACTTTTTTTTTTTGACTAGTATTGACAGTAATCCTAACTTAAACAATTTTATGTGTTTGGGTTTTATCTGCTGACAAATTGACTTTATTTGCTTCTATACATTTGGGAGATTATACTGTGACATGCCATATACACCCTACGTCGTTCTTATTTCTAAAGATTCCTTAAGAATTAGACTCCCTAACATATGCTATTTATTGGTAAAGTATAGGATGGTCTAAGGTGTATTCTGATAGTACTGTGGCAGCCCGTATCTATCTAAAAGGCAAAGTGTAATATGATATAATTACGAGGAATATATCGAACAGAGTCTTTCTGACAGAGAAATCAAGGGCTATTTAGCGATAGCCTGTTGTGTGTTATAATGCTTAATACTAGTATGTTCCTTTAGATCTTGTCTTGATTCAAAAGTTTGTCCGCATGTTTCACAGGAAAATGTCGCCTTTATATTTGTGGAATTTTCATCTGAATTTTTTCCACTATCCACTTTGGAATTGCCCATTCTACTTTGATTGACCGGTATTGGTTTGATCAAGCCCATCAAAAAATTCATATTTGAAGAAGACACTTTATTGAAAATTTTACTAGAAACGATCACACTTTCTGTATAATCGCTAATTAGCTTGTAATGTAATGCTGACATACTATAAAAGTACTCTTGATTGCTCAATAATTGACGCTGAATGTTTTGAAAGTAAGGCTGAAATACCTTCTGAAATGAGTTCAAAGTCTGCTTTTGCAGTTCTAAATAGAATTCTGTTATTTCTCTGGTCGCTTGGACTGTTTGTTCCTGCGTATCGAGGATAACTTGACTATAGCCGGGAATTTTGCTTGCGTATTCACCTGTATTTCTTTCTATAGCCTTTCTAGGTTCTTCCGTGGCACCGATGACCTCTTTGGCTGCTTCTTGTTCTTCATATTTTTGAATATATGATTGGCGATTATTGCTATTGTCTTGATTTAAAGATTTATCATTGTGATCAGTATTCTTACCGGGAATAATCTCCTCAATTATGGCCGGAGATTCCGTTTCATTATTGTCATTATTGTACATGATAAAGCCATTGATTAACAAGTTATAAAAGACTGATAGAACGAGAAAAGGCAATTTAATTGCTATATGCACAATACCCAAAGCCAAATGGAAAATACTTTATCAAGGAGGCACTATTCAATTAAACCGAGGTTTTTACCGTTAATTATTTTGATGATGATCGAAATATGTAATATTAGTACAGATAATTATTCTGAAATTATTCATCAGAATTATATTTCCTAATTGTCTTCTTTAATTGTTATATCGCATATTTTACGTTAATAAATCAAGTTTAAAATGTTAAAGTCAAAAAACACAAACAAAACTACACTAGTATTGGTAGTGTCTGTATTAGCAGCCATAATGACATTTGGTCCCTCGGTATCTAACTATCATAGCGTTTTTGCTACCAATGGTGTAGATAGTGAACAATGTAAGGATGATGAAGATTACTATGAAGATCACGAAAAAGCATGTGATAAGGATCTAAGACTTCATTATGGTGAAGATTATGATGGTGATTTTGGATCTAAAACAATTGACGATGACGATGACGATGACGATGACGACAATGATAATGATGGAAATTCAGCATCACAAGGAATTGGTCAATCACAATCAAGTAAGCAAAACAGCCAAGTGGTATCTGGTGGTGACTCGATAGGCTCTGGTAACAACTTTAGCTTCCAAAACCAAGAAAACTCTGGTAGCAATGCTTTAGCTCAGGATGGCGGAGATGATGGTGATGGCAACAGCGCAAGACAGGGAATTGGTCAATCACAATCAAGTAAGCAAAACAGCCAAGTGGTATCTGGTGGTGACTCGATAGGCTCTGGTAACAACTTTAGCTTCCAAAACCAAGTAAACACCGGTAACAATGCAGCAGCACAACAATAACCTCTTCTTTTTTTGCCAAATTCTATAGTCACAATCTATTATCCAAATTAGGAGATTAAAAATGAAAGAATCTGCAATTAAGAGGAGCCGTTTAGAATTATACTATTTCATATTACGGTCTTGTACAATTAATGAGCAACACACTAGAAGTTCTCTAAATAGACATCTTAAGATTCCTTATTCCTTGTTAAATGAATGCTTGACCTACTTAGAAAGGGTAGGATTTCTAGATATTAACCATAATGACAGAACAATCAAGACTACTTTAGAAGGACAAGACTATGTTAGGAAATTTGGTTATTTAATGTACCAAGTGGGTGATATCACCCACCTAACAACTTAATATTGTATATTTTAAAAGTTCTATCCCTCGCTCATATTTTTAACCTCATCGTATATTTTTCTGAAATTCAATTTAGTGAGGATAAATATTGTTAAATCAAACTGACTTTAATCTGGTGCAGTGAGGAAAGTAATTGGAAAAAAGCACTGACTGTTCGAAGAAGCAGGGAAACTGGGATTTTTGTACTTTAAAATCAACATGCAAGGTGGGCTTCAATTCCATAGAGCATCTAAGAACTATTACTTGATTTATCTTTTTAAGACACATATCATGTACTGCATGCGTGAATCATAGGAGATCACAAATAAGGAGGTTCTGATTAAATCGTAACATGACCCTTAGGATATGGACAGGATCAACAATAGGAATTATCATTCTTTTCTTTTCATTAACCGTGACCTCAGTACCACTACTACTACTAATATCATCAGACTCTTTTTCAATTTCTGCAAGCGATAGTTTCTTTAATAAAACAGAATCTAATCTAAGTAATACAACTAACGGAACTGTAGATGATAACAACAATAGTCTTCTAAGCCTAAAGATCCTAAGTGATAGTCTGGAAAATAGACTAGATGGCGCTGCTTCAATGCTAGAGTATGCAGCCAGCTTGTCGGAAATGAGGAGTATGCCGAATGCAAGCTTACTAAATACAACTTTAGAAACACTTCATGGAATTCCACCAGATTCAGATATGCAGAAAAGGATAATTGCACAAAAGGTCGTATCTTTCTATCCTGAAATAGCGGGAATATCATTTATCATGCCTAACGGTGATACTTACTTTATGGAACCTTATTCCTTGCAAAGTAACCAAACTAAAAACAATCTTGCTTTCCGCGATTACTTTAAAGGTGCCATTGCTTCAAATGACACATATTTAGGAGATATAATAACTTCTACTTCTTCAGGCCTCAAACGAGCTATCATAGCAGTACCAGTATTTGCTGACGGTGTTGAAAGTAGCGGTGTTTTAACAGGCGTTTTGGTTGGATCTATGGACTTGAGACTTTTGAATAAAGAGATTCAGTCGCTTAATTTATCTCAAGGACAAAGAATTGTGTATATCGATTCCAATGATACAAAGATTGCTGATTCTGATGTAAGGCATTCTGCAAATAACGATGAATCATTTTCTAATCTAATGAGTTTCCAAAATGCCATTGAAGGAAGGTCCGGTACTTTGATAGAGTATGTAAACCAAGAAAAGATGCTAGTTTCGTACTATCCTATGGATGCTATTCAAAACAGGTGGATAATTCTTTTGATGCAGCCTATTAATAGTATTAGTGTAAATGAGAATAACTAGGAAATCTAAGATGCATAAGGTGAAAGCCATATGACTCCTGCGCATCAAGAAATGATATAGCCATCCATAGGCAATCAATCTTTTTGACGAATAGTAATGAATAATGTATATATCCATTTTATTTAGCACTGTTACTAAAAGTTCATAGAGATGGTCGGCGGGTTTAGCGCTAAATATATTATGAGTCTAGAAATATCAAAAAAATAGTTATTGTAATTTTTCTATTTTGTCCTTGTTTGCTTCATATCCATTACAACAGCCATGCGGAGCAATTACTTCTGATACTTTGCCAAAAATATCTGGTCCTTCATCAGAGACTATCATGCACTTTCCGCCCATTGAATCAATCCAGTAAATACAATTATAACAAAAATAACCTTTATGTAAATCCGATGTTCTAAATTCTTCTCTTTCAAGATACGCTGCTTGCAGTTTTGATTGTTTTTGAAATTTAGTTAGATTTTCAACTACATCTGCAGCTTTTTCTACTATGTTTTTGTCAGACAAATTATTTGATCTCCTTTTCGTTTGGCGTCCAAAGAGAACAAATTCCATATGATGCTATTTCATTTGATGTTTTGCCATGGAGGTCCTGCCCTTCATCAGTAACAATTGCACAATGATTTGGCTTCATAAAGTAAATACAATTATAACAAAAATAGCCTCTGTGCAAGTCTGAGTTTTTAAAATTTTCCAATGCCATATACCCGGAAGAAACCTTTGTCAATTTATTTAACTGCGTCGCCTCTTGCGGAATTTTTTGTGTAGAAAGTATATTGGTGGTACTCATAATGAATATGTATGATCATACTATAAATATACAAGATAGTTAGATATCAACTCAATTAAAAGACTCAAACTTTATTTCGTACAACATTATTATACCATTTGCATCATTTAGGCATACGTTTGCATCCAGGTAAGTTGAGAAATATTTGTCTGCTGAAATGCACTTAAAATATTAGACGAGATAGAATTCTATATGTAATAAAGTCGTCTCTTGGAACAATCTAATTAAACTCTCTATTGTCATGGCTCTATCTATTAAATAATTAGATTTCAATTTTTTTATTAATTTATACAATAACCATAAAATAACAACTAAAGAGTATTATATTAAAATCACCGAGTTAACAGAATTATTTTTTGATTTTCTAAGTAAAATGAAACTATCTATTTATAGTATTACCTTCATGGTATGTTGCCCCCCAATCGCCATATCCAGCCCAATCGGGAAAAGAAGCTCCACCAGGCCTGCGGCGCGAGCATGGCCAGGTAGACCGCGCCCTGTCCCGCGGGCGGGATTGCGCACCACGGAC
>QCWC01000131.1 GCA_013114705.1 Candidatus Nitrosocosmicus sp.
GTTCTTGAGTAAATCTAATATACCAATATTTCCTATGGTATCATACACATAAGAAGAATATACCCCTGGAAAATTGTTAAGGGATTCAATAAATAATCCATCATCTTCAACTAACACCTCATTTCTAATCAAATCAAATGCATGATTTGCTTTCGCTTTAGCTACTTCCGATAAAGAGCTCGACTGGATCTCCAACAATTTTAGTTTCTTGTGCTCTAAGCGTAATGGAGTCGAACTGAACTCGGATAATAATTTCTTAATTTCTTTAAATTTATGTTCATTGCTACTTACAAAATACATAGGTCATGTTTGTAATAGAGAATCAACTATTTTTGCATAAATTTCGGATAAATCAATCAAAAGACAAAATATTAAATTTATATTCTATTGAGAGCTAATTCCTTTTGATTTTTGAATACTGAGAATTTCTTGTTAATGTTAGGCTGGCTGGGTGAATTGATTTTTGCCAGCTGGATACTATCTTATGGTGCAGAGCATCTTTCCATGAGATTTGGTGCGAAATTTGTGGGCAGAACGCTTCTTTCGGTAGCAACTACCCTTCCTGAAATTGCAATTGTAATGTATGCTGCGTCGGTTGGATTGTATGAGGTTGCTATTGGCGCAGGATTAGGAAGTAATGTATTGATGATGACATTAGGACTTGCCTTGATGTTACTCATAGCTACGACGAAACTTTCTAAGGCACCTCTAAAAAAGATAGATGTGAGTACTTTTAAAATCGATAAAATATTTTTGTTGGCTTCAGCGTTAATAAGTGCTGTTTTATTACTAGATGGATACAATTTCATTGATGGATTTATTTTCGTGGGTATGTTTGTTGGTTACGTGTTGATTGCTTATATTGAAATGAAGAGAGAGCAGAAAGTTGGGCAAACGGCTGTAATTCAGACTGCTGATAACAAGTCGATTTCAACACCCGCACATGTAATGACTTCGAGAAACGATATGACAAAGGCAATTTTGGCTTTCATAGCTGGAACTATCGGTATAGTAATTGGTGCTGGACCGTTTATTCACTCCTTGCAAACATTTTCTGAGGATATTGGAGTTTCTACTATTGTCTTGGCTGTTATTATAAGTCCTATTGCTGGAGAAATGCCTGAGAAGATTTCCATGATGATTCTGGCTCGGAAGGGAGCAGCTGGTGCTGCAATCGCTATTGCAAATGTGCTAGGATCAAAGATCTTGAATAACTCTCTTTTGCTAGGTGTTGCGATTATTGCTGCAATGTATCATGGGGGATTCTTTACAACCATACATAACAGTGAATTGCTTTGGTTCCAGATGGTCTTAGCTACTTCAATTACTGTTGTTGCTTTAATACCATTGTTTAGGCGGCACATAGGTATACATGTTGGAATATTTTTAGTGGCTTTGTATATCTTGAGTATAGTAATTCAATTCTTTGCCCCAGGGGAAATAAAACCCCATTAATTTTCTGCGTCAGTGTCCTTAAATTCGGTGAAAATTTCATTATAGTGTGAAAAATACATTAATTTCTTAGATAGAAAGATAATATAATTTATCATAACTGTATATTTCTATAAAAAAATTATATGTAAATCTTAAAAATAACCCTATGCTATTACTTTCTAATGAATTTTAATAAATATGCAGCAGGGATATTCGTTATTGCAGGGATTCTATCCTTGTTTTTGGCCAATGGTGGAAATTCAATCTCACAATATGCAAATGCTCAATCTACGGGTGAGCAAATTGGTGATACAATTGGAGGAGCACTAGATGAGTTAGGTGAGGGAGTAGGCAATGCAACAGAAACACTGAGCGAAGCTGGTAGTAATGCAACAGAGTCAATGAGCGGAGCTATAAATGAAACTGGTCAAGCAGCAGATAACGCAACTACAGTTGACGAGAGTGCAAGCCAAGCAGCTAGTGAAATGGGACAAGCAGCAGATAACGCAACTACAGTTGACGAGAGTGCAAGCCAAGCAGCAAATAATACTGCCAGCGAAATGGGACAAGCAGCAGATAACGCAACATCAACTGGAGGAAACGCTACAAATTCCACATCGGAAAATCCTCTGGATATGTTAATGAATTTATTTAAATAAATAATTGAATAATAAATAAATTCTTTATTAAATATCACAATTTTTTTCTTGTTTTTAAAATCTCCTCAATATCTTCGGTTTAAACAACTCTGGATGTTCCTTTAAATGGATTATTTTTTGCAACATTTCCTTCTTATCATTGGGTAAGGTTCCACCTATGGCATATACATTTGATGCATGATTAGCCCTAAAAATTGAATCATTTTCTAAATTAATATCTGATATCAGATTATATAACTCATCTAAAACTTCATTGTCTTTTAATGGCAAAAAAGTTTCTCCAAATTTTTCGTAGAATTCTTTTTCAATGTTTGGTTCCATGTACAAAGTTAGTGCGCCGATATAGTTTGGTGCTATATTACTAATTACTTTAGCTGTATCTCTGGCATGATCAGCGCTGTAAGTCTTGCCTCCCAATCCTAAAATTATCATACAAGATAGAATAAATCCTGCGTCCTTTGCCTTCTTGCAACTCTCGATGATCATATTAGATGTTGCACCTTTTGTAACCTTTTTTAATATCTTGTCATTACCACTTTCTATTCCCAAATAGACCATGTCTAGGCCTGCAGCTTTGAGTGATTTCAATTCATCAGCAGATTTTTGAAGCAAATTCTTTGGCATGGAATAGCACGATATTCTCTCTATGCTTTCAAAAGTTCCTCGAATCCTGGTTATTACACTAATTAATTTTTCTGTTCCTAGATTCAACGCATCTCCATCAGCCAAGAAGACCCGTCGAGTATGCGGGAAATGTTTTCCCATTAATTCGATTTCACTAAAGATCTCCTCAAGGGGCCGTTCAGAATAATTCTTCGTCCTATACATATCACAAAATGAACATTTATTGAAAGAACATCCTAAAGTAACTTGAAAAATTAGTGAGCGCGATTCAGACGGCGGTCGATAAAGTGGGTAATCATATGCGAGTTCCATTGTTTCTATCTACCTTTCCCGGATAATTAATTTAACCTTATTTAGAATCTTACAATTCTACCAAAACTTGAAGATTTAGCAAAATGAGTCGCTCTGAGTGACTCGCTTATAATTCAAAACGCCCAAATTAAAACTGCCGAAAACAAGAGGCATTCCTCATTAATCAACTTTCAGATACCTTTTGTCGTCTGAGGAAATCAATCTTGTAGTAGTTCCCTACCAGTTAGCTATTAATTGGGTCAGTTCGTCGCAGGGTCATCATCGTTTTTCTCAGACTGGAGCAGCGAATTACTTCATCCCCAAACATTCATCGTCATAAAATTGACTTTACAATTGTTTATTTAAAATATGTCATATGACAATTAAATCTTTGTCAAACCTATGAAAATTAAGATAATCAAATTGATTTTCTGTTTTTAATTTTCCTTTAGAATTTTTTTTACTTGTAATGCATAAACTGTCCTCGATCCTGATCCCAAATTTATTCTCCATATAAATTCCTGGTTCGATAGTTATGGTCATATTTTCTTTGATAGGAGTAGGAGTGTCATGTCTTATCCAGGGTAATTCATGTACCTCTAGTCCTATTCCATGGCCTGTCGAGTGCACGAAAAATTCACCAAATCCAGCCCCTTCAATAATTTTTCTACATTCTAGATCAATCTCCGCAAGATTGTTAGTCGTTTTAATACGTTGGATTCCTTTTTCTTGAGCATTTCTCACTATCTCGTATATGTCATGTTCCTTTTTTGATATCTTTCCCATTCCGAACGTTCTAGTTGCGTCAGATACGTAATGGTCATAACTTAATGTAATGTCCAAAACTACTAAATCACCGGTTTTGATTTTCCTTGAAGAAGTTTCAGCATGAGGAAACGAACCATTTGGCCCACTAGCAACAATGAGTGGATTGGATGTGAATTGATAGCTGGGGAATCTAGCACCCATACGGAGTGCCTCATATACTAGGGTTGATTGAATCTCCTCTTCGGATTTATTTATCTTGATTTCTTTCTCTGCAATTTCAAAGAGCTTATCGATTACTCTTGACGCAATATCGATTGTTTCTATTTCTTGTTTATCCTTGATTTCTCTAATTTTTCTAAACTGTTCTGAGCCTGGTATTAAATTTCTCCTTCCAACTTGCCTAGCAATGATATTCGCTATCCAATAATCACTTCCACCGTAATAAACAAAGTGCGTTGATCCAATAAATTTCAAAAAGGAATCGATCAATCCTCGTCCCCTTTCTGATGATACTACATCACATTGCTTTGAAGTTCTTAATGCTCTTAAACTTTCTAACCTTGGAACAATTAGCTTACTACTCAAATCGTCGAAAATGAGCAACAATCCTTCTCCCCAGAAACCTGTATAATAATAGATGTCTTCTGGTCTATCAATTATTATGATCGGTTTTTTGTGATCATTAATTTTAAGTGGATTTGATTCTAAGGAATCCAAGAGTTTTTGTTTTCTAATATCTGCTCTTATCTTGTCCAACAACTTGTAAAAATAAAACGTTGAATTACTTATAAATAACGGGAAAGTATCCTGTAATTTTGAAAGTCGGAATGGAATACTTAGTTATGTTGCCTGGCCCTACCAATGTTCCTAATCGAGTCATGAATGCTATGTTAGCTCCTGTAATTAATCATAGGAGTGTAGACTTTAGAACTTTATATAAGTCGATTACAGAAAAAACACAAAAGCTATTTCAAACTCAGAGCGATGTAGTTTTGTTATCTTCGTCAGGGACGGGTGCAGTAGAGTCATCTGTAGTAAATCTTATTAAAAAAGGGGATAAAGTTGTGATCCCTGTTAATGGCGAATTTAGTACAAGACTAGCTGACTTGATCGATAGCTGGGGAGGCAATTCGATTAGGATCGAGTCACCTTATGGTGAAAACCCTCCATATGGAAGATTTGAGGAGGTATTTGACGAACATAAGGACATAAAAGCATTATATGCTGTATACAATGAAACGTCTACGGGGACCACTATTCGCTATATGGATAAATTGGGTGACCTGTGCAGTAAAAACGACACTTTCTTCGTAGCAGATTCTGTATCAATTCTTGGGGGAGATGAGTTACCTGTAGATAAATGGAATATTGATGTATGTGTGACTGCATCACAAAAAGCAATTGCCGCACCGCCGGGCGTATCTCCTATCTCTGTTAGTTCAAAAGCAAAAAAATATATCCAAGAAAATCCGGCACCCATTCTCTATTTTAACCTTAAAAGATATTTTAAATATTATGAGGAACATTTTGAAACACCCTTTACACCTGCCTTACCACTGGTTTATGCTTATGATGAGGCTTTGAACCTCATATTCGAAGAAGGACTTGATAATCGTATTAATAGACATAGAAAATGTGCGACTGCTTTCTACGAGGGTTTGGGAGCCATGGGACTTACTCCCTACGCTAAACCCGATGCAAGGAGTAATGTGGTAATAGCTGTGAATTATCTTGAAGGTGTTGATGATAAGAAATTTAGAGACCTATTGTCTGACCAATTCAGAGTTTTGGTGGCTGGTGGTTTTGGAAATCTAAAAGGGAAAGTGTTTAGGATCGGATCAATGGGAGAGGTTAACAAATATCATGTTGTAAGGACCCTTTCTGCAATTGAATCAGCATTTCAAATGATGGGTATAGATGTTCCCCCTGGTTCGATAAATAAAGCAATCGCCGACCTCTAAAGAATTTTTCAACTTTTTGTCAAACTTAATATATGGAAACTTTATAGCGAATTTTATGACATTAGAAAAGGGTTCTCTTATTCTATTAGATTATACTGCTAAGATAAAAGATTCTAATGAAATTTTTGAGACTACAAGGATAGATGATGTGAAAAATAATCCTGATTTTGATCCTAATAAGAAGTATGAGCCACGATTATTGGGCGTAGGTGAAGGCTGGGTTTTAAAAGGATTGGATGAGGCGTTACTCGAATCAAGTATTGGTACTCCTTTGAATATAGAAATTCCTCCTGAAAAGGCTTTCGGAGAACGAGATCCATCAAAAGTTAGGATGATCCCTTTGCGAAAACTGGGAGAAAAAGCAAACGAAGTAAATATAGGAGATGTAATAGAACTGGATGATAGAATTGGCATTATAAGATTCATCGGTTCTGGACGTGTGCAGGTTGACTTTAATCACAAGTATGCAGGAAGGACGCTTGTATATGACGCTAACATAGTAAAAAAATTAGATAGCGATGATGAAAAAATTTCCAACCTGATTAGACGTCGTTTACCAATTGATACCGCAGAGATAAAATATGAAACTAAGGATTCAAATTTGGAAATCTCTCTCCCTGAGAGCACCTTTCTAATTGATGGGATTCAAATAATAAAACGAGGCATATCAGCGGATATCTTCAAATTCGTTCCGTTATTAAAGAGTGTAGTATTTATCGAAAAGTATGATAATCCATCTTCAAAAACTCCAGCATCTTCGTCCGAAATAGAAACGGCTGATAAAACTGAAGCAAATACAAATACCCACCCAGCTCCTGCATAAGCGGATACGGAGACCTCCAAGACGAAGAGTA
>QCWC01000002.1 GCA_013114705.1 Candidatus Nitrosocosmicus sp.
TCTGAATATGATTGGATTAAGAATGCATATGTCCATAATAATAGTGTAAGATTTTGTTCATCTGGTCTAATCTCTAACGAAATAATTAGAAAGAGCCAAAGCAACATAGTTTCTTATATATTTCAATAACAAAAACTATTGTAATCACCTCAAAGTATCGTTATTTTCATTATACTGTATTGTATTGATTTACTTACCTCTTGAATGAACAATTGAGCGAATTCCTATTTTTATCCATTTTAATAATCAGGGGATATTTTTTGGCTAATTCATATTTTCTAAAACTATTTGAGATAATAGTTCTATAATCAGTTTTCATCATAATCAAACAGAAATTAGCATCCAAACTATGAAATTATTAATTTTAACTATACATTTTGATCACAATGAATAACATAACAAAAAACTATAAAGTCGGAATATTTGCAATGTTTATTGCAGCAGCACTCATAGGTTCAGTAGTAGCCTTTGGCGATAACTATGCATATGCAGGTGGAAAGAAGAAACACAATGACGCAGAGCAAGAAATCGAACAAGGTCAATCAAACGAACAGAATGCACAATGTGTATCTGGAACATTCTCATTAATTGACTGTAACAACATAGGCCTAGACCTCCAATTCCAAAACGGCAATATTGCCGCAGGACAGCAATAAACTCTTTTTATTTTTTTAAGTTTCTAATAATTAATCTGTTCTTTGGACTGTATATTTCAACTTGATAGTTCAAAATCATGAACTTGAATTTTTTTTAACCCCTAAATAACTATTAATAGTAATACTTTATGCTCATACGAAAAGCTTGAAATTTAAGATTGCTTATTTATTTACCTGTCAGTTGATTCGCTAATCATTTAAAGGCAGTTGGCGGTCCAACCGTAAAGTCTATTATAAGGGGTTCTATACAAAATTACAAAATTGGATTGCCCTTGGGTGATTTGATTTACTAAATGCTTTTAGGAACGAAACATGGTCTTGCGTTTCCAAATTTACTATTTGTATATCCACAGCGTCACTGTATGGAGGGCTTACGTGAATCCAAACTTATTTGCGAGTAACACTATCTATCTTGTAAAGGTCGTTACCTTCATTGTTATGGTTTATGTTTTCTTCTACTAATTTCAATCTTCTCTGATAATGGGCCACAACAAAACAATAATTTACTCTAATTGACGATATATTAGATATTGTTAGAATATCGATAAGACGGTAAGGCCTAGATCCAATGTCATTCATATTCTATATATCAAACTAGTTAATTCAATTGAAAAATCAAATACAATGTAATCATTACTGTACTAAGTATTGAGATAATTATTCGAGTGGGCTAAACTAATACATCTGAATCTTGTTTACCACTATTTGATCATTTTTGGTGATTGCCAATAAAGAATAATCAATCCAAAAAAAGAGTGAAAATAGAAATCGAATTTTTTTTTAATTCTGTATCTTTAGTTCTTTCTTAAGTCACTGTCACGCTTCCAGTCATCCAAGGATGCAATATGCATATGTAATTATAGGATCCAGGTTTTTCAAATGTTACACTGAATGTATTTCCTGAACCAGGATATTCTTGTTCAAATCCATTTGGTAAGAACCATCCTGAATTAACATATTTTTCTGTTCCTGTCAAAGTATAGTTAGCATTTGGAGTCATGAAATTTACATTATCTGATGAATCAATTACAACCGGATTAAAAGTGCGCGCATTGACAACCACAATAGTATTCATCCCGTCTTCGCCAGGTATTAGTATCGGCTCATTATTAGATCCTGGTGGGAGAGCGGTGAATTCAGTTGTATTTGAGATACTCATAGGTGAAACTACACCTGCAGTTTTATTTCCATCAAAGATAAAGGTAACAGTGTGAGGTTCGCCTACAGTTGTTGGATTATACCATGTTACAGTTTGACCCACTCGAACTTCCACATTCTCGGGGATAAATGCCGTCAACGGAGCAGTACCGTTTCCTCCTCCTGCAGCTATTTTCACGGGTTCGCTTTCTTGTGTTTGATTTGAAGTCGATGCTAATGCTACTTTTGTAGGTATGCCGTCTACTGAGAGAATTGCTAGGATTGTTACTAGTGTCAACCCTGAGATGATTATTGTCATTGATGTCGATGCTTTTGCCATCTTCAAATGCATTTGTATTTACTATATGATATACTTTTTCTTGGTATGTTATTATTGACATGAAATATGCTATCCTTATTGTACTTATTATAACCTCTCAAACCTAATTTGTCACATTCTCGCCAAGTAAATTTATTCCAAAATATTTCGGCTAGTCCTATAAAAGGAATATAAAATAGATATAAGGTTGCTATTTTCGGCTGTTCAATTTAGTTTCTGGAAAATAGAAATGATCTTGTAACCTAATTGAAATCAAATCCTTTATTGACTATCATAAAATATTTTTATATGACTTTGACTATAGGTCGATAATGGATTTTAGATTAGGGATGATGGCAATTGTGATGGTGGTTACTTCCTTGACTTTGGCTCCTACATTAGTGATGAATCAATCAGCAGAAGCAAATCATTATTGTACTGATTACAAGGGTAAATCCAAAGATTGGATAGAAGGGTGTAAACAAGGTTGGTATGATCATGATCATTGTTGGGGATATTATCCAGGGAAAGGCGATTACGCTAGAGGATACGCAGTCGGTTGGGACAAGGGAAGCTGCAGATAGTAATTTAGATAAGTAACATTAAATCCCTTTATTTTTATTTTTTGATTAGCATAGATAATACTATTTTTAGTAAAAAATTAGCGTCTTTTTGTTATGGATCAGATACAAATCTGGAATCAGTTACAATTGTGGCTGAGTTATATTATTCATTGTCATTTGAATAGAATGGATAAATTCTTGTTGAAAATTTGGTGTCTTATTGACAGCAGATAATTTGATAAACTTATCCAAGGTTTTTCACAAGAATTAAAATAGAAAATATTTTCTTCAAAAAATTTGGTTAGTTCTTAACTAACCAATTTGCTCATGAACCGTGTTTGCTCTATTTATAGAGCCTTTGGAAAGCACTATCCAGTAGAATTGGCTAATAATCTGTCTAATTCGTCATCAGCAGATTGACAGAATTCTAGTGCTTCATTGGTGTTATCATCTTCTAACTCTTGAATACAATCTTCGAGATGATCATCAACTGTTTGTAAACTCGGCTGTTCGTTGCTTGACTCGTCGTCGGTACTTGTTTGGTTAGAATTGGATTCATCAGTGCTCGCAAAGACTGAACCAACATGGTTTACTGCCATAGCGCTAACCATCAAGATAGAATAGGCCAAAATGAATATGCTTAAATACTGATTTTTGTTCATCAGGGGTTAACCTAGAGTTGGGTAATTAAGTTTTTCGTTTGTTGGTTGCTACACATCCATGTCTAATTCATTTTCTGTACTCATTTATCAAATTTACTCAATTCAACGTAAAAAATTGATAGATATTTTATCCTTGCATAAATTGTCATATTGTTTTAATGAATTTTTGTAATATGGCTGACTAGTTGAGGTAAATGATGATCACAAACAGTCGATATCTACTTTTTATTCATTTTCTCCGGTCAATTTCTAATAGTATAGAATCTTGCAATGTTTGATAACCTAAAGCGATCTATGAATATGGTGAATTGTATCTTCAAAGTTAGATTGACTAAAGTAATAATAGCAAATAAATGCAGTTTTATACTTTTCTAATCCTTTGGCCATCTTCGTTCCATTTCTCACCTCATAAGAAATATCGAATATCATAACAATATTGCTATGATGCTTGGTGATTTCGGAGTAGATAAAATAAATGTACGCGAAATTGCGTATATTATATCTGAAAGTCTTTCCCTACGTATGATCAAAGAACGATCTTTGGGACATGCTGCCAAAACAATAAGGTCCTTAATTGATAATACTATGAGAAAATTCAAAATTATTTATTGAATAAAGCGGTTACTATTTGCCCACTGAAATTTATTCTCTATATCTGAAGAACAAGGTTCCAAGTTGATGTTCTCTCATATAGGTATACTTGCCATTGACTATTCTCAAAACCTCTAATTGTCATGATCTTGTCTTTCTGAACTTATAACACAATATATTGTAGAAAAATAATTTGTTCATCTAATACTATTATAAGATTATTTATACGAACAAAATTCTGTAGTAAGATTTTGTTTTAATTTTACAGTATCGAGTATCCAAACTATGATATGTTTAATTTAACCTATACATTTTGATTGAAATGAGTAACATAACAAAAAACTATAAAGTCGGAATATTTGCAATGTTCATTGCAGCAGCACTTATAGGTTCAGTAGTAGCCTTTGGCGATAACTATGCATATGCAGGTGGAAAGAAGAAACACAATGACGCAGAGCAAGAAATCGAACAAGGTCAAGCCAGCGAACAGAACGCACAATGTGTATCTGGTGAAATTACCTTTGCTTCATGCAATAACGTCAACATCCAATTGCAAGAACAATTAGGCGATTTGGCATTAGGCCAACAATAAATTTCCTTTTTTCTTAATATTCCAAATTAATGACTGCATTCGACAATATTGATTTGTATTATTTTATTTCCGATCGTTTTGCTGCAATATAAAAAATCTATATTACATTACCAGTTCAAATATTAAAAATAAAAAAACTGTTTAATTTGATATTAAATTATGGGTTTAGGCAGATGCAGCATACAATGCTGACTGGCTATCAAAGAATAGGGCCGATGAAGCAGATAGACATTCTTTATCGCTAATGCCATCCACTGCATAAACTTGCGGAATTACATTGTTATTGATACTGCTTAACCCTGGAGTTACTGCAATAACTGCAAATAATGTCATGGCTGCTACTAGAGTAAATCCCAAAATCAATGGACTATTCATTGTTATAATACATAAAATCTAATATTTAAATCCTATTAGAATGATCATTTCGGTCATATATCATACCAGTATCTTTTCTTTCAAAATTTGTCCAAGCTTATCTAATATCCTAAATCCACTGATTGTATCATTCACTTATGATGTCATCGTAGTTCGTAGTATTTCAACTCATGACATTATTTTGGATAAGATCAATCGGAGAACCATCAATAAAGATATTTAGGACATTTCATTTTAGCAACTTGTGATACAATTTACTAACAAGCTCATAATTATGGTGGCTGCAATTTTGACCATTTCTATGATCTCAGCTCAATCGACAATAGCTCAAGATGATGGAAGTGTAACAGGATTGAGTGCACCCAGTGAAGTGCAGACGTTTAGTTCAGCCTTTGACACATTTGTCGAATCAGACCCGCAAGGCTTTGGCGTATACGATGAAAGAGACTCTAGTACGTTTAGTCCTGGCGAAGCCATTACTTTATACATCGAGCCCGTAGGTTTTGAATACGGCACTACCGCTGAAGAAGGTGATGAATCGTTAAATACAATAAACTTCTCTGCTGACTTCATCATTTCTGACACCGAAGGTAATGTATTGACGGGCCAGCAAGGACTCCCAGTTAGTGAGATAATTTCTCATCATCAAAACAAAGAAGTGTTTATTCCATTTACTATCTCTCAAACAACACCGTTCCCAGTCGGCGACTATGTGATAACATATACTATTCATGACAGCAATTCGGGAAATAGTTTCGATATAGTCAAAGAAATCTCTATTTCAGAGGAGTAGCTACTTTTCTTTTTTTTGCTGCTAATGTTATTGTGACTTTTTAGATATCTTTTACCCTTGCAATTTATTCTGTTCTTTATTTGCTTGTCATTTTATGACAAAACAGATGAAATAGGAACCACGATTTGATTACCATTTCAAATATCAAATACAATTTGGTCGCATATTACTGACAACCCAAAGAATTTATACTCTTTTGACGTTTTAGCCTATCTGCCCTGATATGGACCATATAGATTTAGAGATAAAGAAAAGTATAATGACACACATCCACATTATTTTAGGAAACGCACCTGAAAAAAAACATACTTTTAATTCGTTGGAAGACCTCTATGCTAAAGTCTCTTTCTCCATAGGTTCAGCTCGTGAATATGAGTGTAGTGGTTACTATGGTACAGAGCTATTGGATTCTTTGAATGCTAGTATAAAATGGATGAAGAAGAGAGGCATCATTATTTTTAGAACCGATAATTCAGGAGAATCTTCGACCGTTCGAATTGACAAAGAAAAGTTGATCAAATATATTATTGATCCAGACATCAAGATTGACGATTCTTCCAACGATAAATGAACAGCTGATCATTGGGAATTCTACAAATGTAACTATATCTGTAGACTTGACGCCAAGAGTTAGATTTTCTAAGGAACAAATGACTTAATTCGCTCCTTCGCTTAGGGGGGGGGGGTCAATAGATAAGAACCTAATATTTGGTAACCTTTTTTTTAATTGTTATAAAGTGGAATTGAGGTTTAAATTCAAGCTGATGCGAACACGGCACGATGCGGGGGGAATAAAATTACTGTCTTTTCGTCTCAAGGTGAACAACTTACTAAACTTGCTTGATCTGATATACTTTTGTGCCCCTACCTATTTTTGTATTATTTGGATAATTGTACGTATATGCGAAAAAAATTTGTAATTTATCTTATCATGGAGACAATATTCTAAATGCCCGCTATAAAACATTTCGAGTCACCTGCAGACGATATTCAAAGAGCAGTTGGATTCTATAGGGATATATTTAATTGGGAATTGGAAAAATGGGCAAATCCTGAAAATCCGAATATGGATTATTGGTTCATCAAGACCAAGGATGAAAAAGGAAATCTCGGTATAAGTGGCGGAATGATGAAGTGACAGTCATCAGATCATAAGGTGACTAATTACATTACTGTAGGTTCCATAGATGAGTACACAATCAAAATAACTGAGAAGGGTGGGAAAATTGTCATTCCAAAAACAGAGATACCTAATATGGGATACTTTACAGTTTTCTTAGATAGCGAAGGAAATATGCTGGGGCTGTATGAAGGAAAGAAATCCTAAAAACATAATACATACCAACTACTTTTTTTTATCCGTTCCAAATGTGGTGGGGGTTTTCTCATTTTATTTTAGCAAGATAAAATGGATCTGAATCAGGATTCAATAGATACTATATACTTTTTATAAAATGGCGTACATTATAATGCATGAGTGTTAGTACTCCTGATGATTTTATTGCTTGCAAAACTTGCAGTCATCCTAAATCTCTTCATTTAACGGCGGGAATGGGCAGTGCTCCTCCTTTTTGTAAAGCGGCAGGATGTAAATGTCCAAGCTTTACTTAGCTTTGCATCTAAAGAAAAGTTGTTGCAATTTTTCTTAATTCAAAAACTTGTTACTTGTTCTTGAGGATATACTAACATTCTCATTTGCCTTTCTATTGTGATAGCTCCCACGGAATATCTACAAGAGAACGGAGTTGGAAAGACTCTATAATGGATATCCTTTTTCCAAATGCCGTGACCCAAGTCAGCGGTCACCCCCTATTACATAGTAATAACATAAATAATTCAAATAGAAGGGAAGATTTACAACAGACGGTGGAGACAAGACTTAGTTCATAGGAAAGATGAAAGTCCAGATAGTAAATTTTTTGTACTATAGACTTTATCCAGACGCCGACAAATTGAAAAGGGAGTTAGATGGTTAATGTGTTATTTAGATGAATCTTTTTAATCAAAAGACAATACTTTTGTATGCAATGGATATGAACTGGTTTAGCTGATTTATCTAGATCGACTAACAGGGGTTCTCTTTTCATATAATATGAAATCAATCCTCCCAATGGTCTTACGCTTTAATCTTTTTCACATCGAAATAATCCCGTAGATGTTTGGTATTATGTGGATATAGAAAATTGAATAGAATGCTTCCGATTTTCCAATGGAATTTTAATGGTTTAGCAATTTAGCCCAGATACGACCAAACAGAAAAAATCCTTAAATAAAAAGAATAATCTAGGGCCAAAATCCCTCAAAGGGTCATTAATGGTATCTGTGACAGAAATAGTCACAACCAAATAAATGAATTTAAAGAACTGGTATTACTTTACTTCCATAACCATGTCTTTGTCCAGTCAGTACCATTGCTGTCCTTCCAATAGAGATAGAGACCAACCTTGCCATCAATACTTTTCATCTCCTTAATGTCCGATTCGAAAAACATGCTCCCCTTCAAAAGCAGATTACCCTCGTCATCATACTCTCCAGTATCTGCGGCCGTGAATGTTGCTACACTGTCACCTTTGACTATCATTCCTTTCCCTGCGCTGCTTATAGAAGGTAATGAATACGTTGACACGTAAGTACCATACTCAGTAACATTTCCTATTCCTATCATGTTTCCCTCTGCTTTATACGAGTCCTTTGTTAGTTGTGGATTAATACTTACTACTTCTTTTCCTGTGTCTACCGAGTCTGTTAATTCATAGAACGGTTCTCCAAATGCCGTTATCATTGCATCTACGGTAGATTCTGGGTCATGAAAAAATGTGTTATTTTCAGACCTAATAGACGAGCTGTTTTGATCAATTACTGATGCATGCGCCTCGTTCGCTATTTGGATGGTACCACCTGACAATGCGGTTATCGGAAGAAGTGGAAGCGACGCAAAAACAATTACAAAACATCGAAGAAGCTTATTTTTGGAGTTCATCATGTCTACGTGTTCGATGGGGTTTATATTAAGATTTTATATTCAACAAAAAAATATAATATACATATTTGATTCAGATTGCATTAACTCCAAAAAGTTTTGCTAAATAGCCGAAGTAATATTCATTTTCGGTATTCATTCTATTGAGTTAGTTTGATTTAGAGATGCTGATAATATTATCTTCAAGACTCACTGATTGATGGGGTATTTTAGATTTGCAATACAAATAATATTGTTTCCAAAACCATCTTGTCTAGGGAAGTATGAAATCCTATAGTTTTTTACAAATAAACTAAAAATTTGAAGTCTTTTAGTATTTTTGCTATGTTTTTTGCATACAAGATAAATATCAATGGCCTATAACTACAATTGAACCATTTGGTAGGCTGGAGTTATATTGTTATATGTGAAAAATGCGGGTATATTTCCACGGAGAAATTGCCCGAAGATAAAGCAAAAAAACTATTACACGAACACGAGGAGAGTTCTGAAATCTGTACGACAGGTCACATAAAACTGATGAAAGTTAGAACCTAAATTGCATTAACTACGCCTGCACTCTTGTAAAGCATTTTTACACACTCAGAATATGTTCTATATTTGAACTTTATCTCATCTATAGGTATATCCTTGTCAAGACGATCTTTTGTTGTGTCAATCTTGTACTTGTTTGCTATATCGTCCAAAATTGTATTCAAGGTAGAGTTAGTGTAAGATTCAACTATCAGGCGGTTCATACTCAATTATTCTCTTCCTAGTATTTATTCTTCTACATTCATCTTTATTAATTTTATATTATCTTGTTTTTTTCTATTGTACCAACTTTCGTACACCCAATAACGAATTTGATTTTAATAGAATCACTAAACAGATAGATTTCTGCATTCTAAAAATAAATAAAGTTTTATCAAAATTGAAGTTTCTTTACCCCAATATTGTATCAATATAATATTATGATGGCATTATCTGCCATGATGCCAATCAATACGGATATTACGTATTGTTTATTATGTCACGTCATTACATCCTTTCGATACATGAATTTTGATTACTATTTTTTTGCTTTTTCAGGAACGCTTGGGGGATTGATGGCCACCGTTTGCATGACCATCTTCGAAATTCCGTTTTGGAAAAAGTGGGGATTAAAGGGAATTTTAGAATGGCATGAAAACCAGATACTGTATAGCAAACTGACTAATAATAATCCAGATAGGTTAAACTTCTTTGGTATTTTCTTATTACATTTTGTTAATGGAGTACTAGGCGGATTGGGCTTTTCCATTTTGTTGATCCTGATTCCTTTTCAGATTTCAATAATATACATTGTAGGATTAATTTACGGTCCTGTTTTATGGATTTTGACACTGCTTCCTATACATAAACCCATTACTAGTGTTGATCCTTTTAGTCACCCTCAAGGGTTTGGCCCCCTTGTTGTAAGTCTATTTGGTCATATAATATATGGTCTCATACTTTCATGGGGATTTCTGCTATTCAACCAATAAAAATTACAGGTTACTTAAAGATACTTGTTTGGATCTATATTTTCAGCTCCAGGAATTCTTGCAATTTCAAATCTCTCTTTTTCCTTCAAGAAAGATATAGTTGCGTCAATACCCAATTTTGTTGTCAGGAGATTAGTTTGATCACTTGATGGGTCTAAACTTGAACCCTTGGTGTTAGGTATCATCACAAAGTCTCTGTCTGCCTGAGTTCGAGTGGAAATAGCGTATTCGACTTCCACTGGATTTCGTGGATTAATGTCTTCATCAACAATAATTGCTGACTTGAGGGATGGATGAGCCGCAAAAGCAGTAAGTATCGCATTCTTTGGTTCGCCTTCTAATCTTTTCTTTATTTGTATTACAGCAGTCAACCAGTTACTTCCGCCATCGGACAGATGAACGGATTTTGTAGTAGGAACGGTATTCTTGACATAACTCAAAATCTTTGCTTCAATAGGCAAGCCCATTAGCAATCTATGCTCGGTATAACCTGGCAAAATGTCGTAGTAAATAGGGTTATCCCTATACCATATATTACTAATTTCAAATATTGGTTGTTTTCTTCTAAAGTCATATGTTCTAAGCATTTCGACCATCCACTCTTCTGCAACTTCATCATGCAATATTTTACCCTCTATTACGACTTCACTAAATTTCGGTATCAGCAGATCCGAGTAACTACTCTTTGTTAGAAGTAACTTGCCATCCAAAAGATAATTCGCTATCGAGGTTTCATCAACACCATAAGAGGCTTGATAGGCTGCAGCAATATTAATTGCGGGATGTATGCCGATCACAACACTTATTTTCATATCTTCTTTGTGTTCCTTAGCATAGGTATAAGACTTGTGAAGATGTCTGCCTTCGACCATTCTGATTACCATTTGACTGTTGTTTAGTAATAACATCCTGTGTATGGAAGAATTTTGATTACCGTTCTCTTGATCCTTTACATATACCGTCGACGAAGTTACGAAAGGACCAGCATCTTTTTCAAAATGACTTACAATAGGAAGATCATACAAGTTGCGCGTACTATTACTATTAAAAGGGGCTTCTAAAGAAAAATCCTTGGGATAATATTCAGTCCCTATACTGGCCAATTGAGATAAATCTATTTGATTGTTAGTAGAATTTACAGCCAGGAAAAATCGTTCCCTTGTTCCCAACAGATTGCAAGCGACCCTAAATTTAGATTCGTCAACATTTGTAAAAATTAGTGCCTCCTTGTTGTCGAACTTACTAACAATTGCTGCGAGTTCAAACTTTTTCTTTACTTTCTTGTTAATAGTAATTAATTCATTTTTTTCTGAAAGAATCTGTAGAAAACCCCTGAGATCATTTCCTATCCCTTTGTCAAAATCTTTTCCGTTGTAGGGTTTGTTCTTACTGCTATTTGATTTTGAAGCAAAATTTAATCCCGACTTCGAAAATACTTTATCTGTCCCTATTGTTGATTTACGTCCTTTGCTAAAGCCTGTCTTTTTCGTAGTCATTTACTTTTCCTCTATCATTGAAAGTATCTTTTCATTGATTATCTTCATATCATCTAGATGTAATTTATTTTTTGTGTACAACGAAATCACACAAATTCCATTTTTCATCAAAGATATTCTAGTTGACAAAGTATCAATAAAGAGTTGATCGTTTTTGTCCGGGATTACCCTCGCTGTATTTGATTTATTTGTAACAGATAGAGAAACAGATATGGATCCTAATTTTGATTCATTTTCAGATATAGAAATAAAATTGCCGTTATCAAAACTCAGAATGTTAAGAATAAACTTTCTCCCTAAAGAATTTGAGAATATCTCGATAGGATTATTATTTGGCATCCTCTACAATCAGAAGAAATCTTATACTGTTAAATCTTTCTAAAATCATTTTGGAATAAATATCTATATTATTCAGGCAATTCTTATTATTAAATTAAATGAAAAATTTGCAGATTGATGATATCACATATAAAAGACTCCAGTCATTGCTTGATGAATTTATTTCTTCAAAAAAGCAAGATTTGGATATGAATGATCTGCTAAATGATCTAATAGACAATTATCAGGAATCTCAATGGGGTACACTTGGAGCAAGTGCAGGTGGTGGATGAAGGTAGCGAGGAGAATTGTCGATTAAAATGTTGTCAATTGTGTATCGATATACAAAAAATTAATGAATAAAATATGGTGTTGATCTTTTTAGTTGTAGTTGCTCATTTCTCATATCTCTGACATTCATCTAGGATATTCCCAATTTAACCTCCAAGAGAGGGAGGAGGATTTATACGAAGTCTTTGAAGAATCAATTGAAAAATCCATCAGGGAACACGTAAAGGCCATAATCTTATCCGGAGATATATTCCATAATCCGAAACCAAATGGTGCTCCCATAGTAAGACTAGCAAGGGAACTAAAAAAACTAAAGGAGAAGTCCGTATTAGTTTTTTTTATCTTAGGTGAGCACGACATAAGTAGATCAAATGATGTCCCTTTGCCTTACTTGTTTCATAATCTGGGATTGGCAAGGCGACTAAGGCCAGATTCCCCCGTCCAGGTCGAAGGTGTGCTAATTTATGGTTTTAACAAGGAACGCCGATCAAACATTGAGAAGGGATTGATAAAACCTTTCAAAGTGTTAGAGTCTATAGTAAAAAGTGATGAACAAAAATATACCCATGACAATAAAAGACCTAGTAAAATATTGGTACTTCATCAAGGGTTAAATGATTTCAATAAATTCGCAGGGGAGATATCTTCAAGTGACTTGCCATCAGGTTTTGACTATTATGCTATGGGTCACTATCATGATCACATTGAAAAACGTTTTTCCTGTATTAATGACGGGTTGGTGGCATATCCTGGATCAATTGATCTAGGTCACAGTGAACCAATATCAAATGTTGAAAAGGGATTCTTATTGGTTGATATATCTGATAGCCCTAAAGGCGTAAACACTCAATGGATAAAATTAGAACGAAGGAGACCGCAATTAGCATATCAAGTCGATTATTCTAATATTAGTATCAATTTGAATTCTATAATTAAGGAAACCTCGGGTTATTCCAAAAAACCAGTAGTCGATCTTCAGATAGTCGGCTCGAATATAGATCAGAAAATTCTAGCC
This sequence comes from Candidatus Nitrosocosmicus sp., assembly GCA_013114705.1. Lineage (GTDB taxonomy): Archaea > Thermoproteota > Nitrososphaeria > Nitrososphaerales > Nitrososphaeraceae > Nitrosocosmicus. The sequence continues at coordinate 13,294 of QCWC01000002.1, forward strand.
AGGCAGCTAATATCGTTAGAAAATACAACGCTACATTACAATTGGAGTATTACAAATGCCCAGCATTCCGATATGACCGGATATTCTTATGATAAAGACAAGGGATTTGATATGGATAAAGAGATGTCGACATTGATACAAAAATCATTGGGGTCAATGCCTCTTGCAGATCTTTCTTTGGATCTAATCCAGTCATTCAACGATAATCATGAATCCCCTTATAACGATGGACTGCATAAGAAGAAGAGAGAGCAGATTGCTAAATTTCTATGGGAATTTTATGAATCTAATAGATCCTCATATGAGAATCCAAAAGTAGATATCAATAACATGCCATCAGAAGAGTCGGAAGAGAAGTAGGAGGAGATACGAACTGATCAAAAAACTTATCCTGAATAATTTCTTATCACATACAGATACATCACTGGATTTGCATCCCGGCATTACAGTCTTCGTTGGACATAATGGATCCGGTAAATCGAGTATTATTGACTCTATCACATTTGCCCTTTTTAATGAACACACACGAAAATCAAACAAGAATTTGTTGACAAGAGGGATGGATTCAAGCATTAGTAATGAAGCTGGATCCCATGTGATAATGAAATTCTCTATTGGGTCTTCTGAATATCGTGTACAAAGACAGATTGATGTTCAGGGTCGACTCATCTCTGCTAAATTGGAACAGGCAGTAAAACATGGAGGACCATTAGAAAAACAAGCAACTAACAGAAACATTGACTCTAATATAACTTACAGACCAATTATTTCTGGCGAGCGAAAGCAACTTGGAGAATCAGTTATCCATGAGATCGAAGCCATAATGGGATTGGATTATTCCAAATTACAGATTGCTGGCATAATCCAGCAAGGTGAAATAAGCAAGATAATAGATTCCCAGCCAAAGGAGTTCAAAGAATTGTTAAATAGTATGATTGGATTGGATCGATTAGATACATCTTTCCATAATATGCATGGAGTAATTGAAGAATTTCGAAGAATGTTAAGAGAAAAAACTTCGGGATATGATGATAATCAGATAGACATTTTGGTAACACGAATTAAAAATAATGAAACAAAATTATCAAAAACCAAAGAACTGTTAGGCGACATCTTGTTACAAGTTGCTAGCAAGACGGATGCAATGATCAAGCTTGAGAGGCAAATCGAAATTTTGGAACCTAAGATAATCAAATTATCGGAACTTAAATCACTTGAAAACACTCTATTGAAATATTTCAAAGAACGATCAAACTCATTAAGAAAGGAGATAGACCATTTAAATCGTGTAATAAAAGATGTTAAGAAGTCACTTAATATTTTGAAGGACAAAGAAAGAACATTTATTACTATTCAGATGGTTAAATCTGAGAAAGACGATCTAAATGATAGGGTAAACAAAATAGTTGGAGAGATAGGCAAACTAGAAGGACTTACAGAATGTGCACAAAAAATTCAGATTATAGATGGAAAATGTCCAGTGTGTAACTCAAAGATCGTATCCATCAATCATATGTTTGATATCTCCCATATAACTAAACAATTGCATCAAAAAATCACTGAAAAAAAGTTAATGAGTACAGAGTTGTCAAAACTCAACAAAGAGGAATTCGATTTAAAAAAAAGAGAAAAAGAGATTATTGAAGCAGATCGAACCTTATTAAATTATGATTATAGTCCACAATTTAGTATCGAAAATATGGAAAGTAATCTAAGTAATTTAAATAAAGAATTTCTTGAATTGTCTATACTCTCTTTGGAGAACTTGGATAATGTCGATCTGTCTATTCTTAAATTAGATGAATACTCTTCCAATTTGATTGAACAGATAGAAGATTTGAGAATTAAGGTGATTGATGCTGATTATGAAGCCTTTCAACAAAAAAAGGCCCTCAAGAATTCTCTATCAAAAGAAATAATACATGTTCATAATCAAAAAGCTGTATATGAAAAAACTATATCAGATATAGAAAAAGAAAACTGTGACCTTGGTATTTTGATTTCTGAATTAAAATCAATATCCCTATTTATAGCTGATCTCGAAAAGATACGTTCTCTCGTTTTCAATAGAGATGGATTTGTTAGTTCAAGCTTGAGAACAAGGGCATTGAGTTTGATATCTGCAAAAGCCTCAGAATATATACAGATTTTTAACGTAGGATTGTCGAGAATATCTCTGGTTGAAAAGCCTAGAGAGATAAAAGTGGTTTGCTTTGGTAATCGTGGAGAAATAGATACGAACTCATTAAGTGGAGGTGAAAAAGTCGCAGTATCCCTTGCAATTAGGATGGGAATAGCCTTTCTAATGGGTGCCTCAAAGATCGATTTTATTATCTTAGATGAGCCTACAACTAATCTAGATGAAGAAAGACGTCGATCCTTTGTAAAGATCGTTTCGGAGGTATTTGATAAAGGTGCCGGCCCCATAAATCAGTTAATCATAATCACACATGACGAAGAGATTTTTGAGGACTCAGAGATTGAACAAGTTTACAAATTCCAAATGACCGAGAGAGGTTCACTAGTGAAAACAATATGAATATTTAGGTAAAATAGTAAAAATTGGATAAAAGCAGAAAGGTTAATACATCTTCAAAATCATAAAATTCATCAGCAGCTTACGATGAAATTACCGCGTTTACCTCGAGAAGCAAGAAGGACGAGAAAACCTCTTCAAGACAACTGGGTCAAATATCCAACCAAGACTTTTTGGATCCAGTGTACATACCAAAAATGCAATTACTATTGGCGTTATTCTGGCGGGAAAAATTGGGCCGAATGTCCTATCTGCCACTCAATAAGCAAAGTATCCATTGCAAGAAAATGTTTCAAGTTTAATAATCCAGAGTTATGACCATAATAAAAAATGCAAATTAAAAAAACCTATTTGTTCACTGATTCATTTATCAACGATTCTATTCATTAACAAAGTAAGAGTTTTCATCTTCCGCAATTAACAATTGGATGTTGTCTCCTGTTTGCCTTTGATTCAAATCTTTATCAGAAGGATTGTTATTTACAGATAATTTTCCTGACTTAACATAAATTATTAGTGTTTTTTTCTGTCCGAAATTTCTTGGTATCGTCTGCAAAAAGAAATTCAAGGTATAAATGTCTTCAAAAGTTTCACTTGCTAGTTCTTTAAGACAGTCATCATAAAGTTTAAGGTTTGTAAGCTTTCCGGAATTAGAAATCTTGACAATATTCATTATCTTGAAAATGAATACTATTGTTACTAATTTATGCTTTTTTAAGAGCGCTAGTTACTCTATGTATTCTTCTTCAATATAGTTTTCTCTAATAAACAATCGACTATCTTCAACTGACAACTTCTTTTTCTCTTTTGTATTTTTCCATTCATTGACTGGTTCGGGATCTTTACCCATCATCCTTTCTAATATTTCATCTATCTTTATAAAAGAAGGCAGGTTTACCCATTGTCCTACTAGTAATGCTTCTCCGGGGTTTAGTGAAGGTAACTGTTCAATTATCTTACCATTTATTGACTCACTAGATGATTCAATTTGGGATTGATCCTCTTGTTGAACTAATTTCATTATTGCTAGTGAACCCATTTGACTCAATACATTTGGGTCCAAGGTTCTTGGTCTCTGAGATACAATTATCAAACCAACCCCAAATTTTCTGCCTTCTCTTGCAACCTTTGAGGCGATATATTTAGTATCAGTACTCTCATTCTTAGGCATAAAGACATGAGCTTCTTCTACAACGACTATGACTGGACTATGGAACAATATTTGATTTTTGTTTTGATAATTAGTTTTTAGACTTTGACCCTTTGCCAACTTTCTATGGTACAATATAGATTCAAGATAAAACGCTATGGCAACATTTGCCTGCTTCTCAGTAAACTCTATCAAATTTATTATATTAATACAGCCTTCTCTAATTTGAGACACAGGGTCTAACGCATCTGGAATCAGTATATTGTCGAATCTTCGCCTGGCTTCCTTGATTTTATCGATAACTCTATCCGCTGAACTTGCGAATCTTTTTTCCTTAGATCCTATCCCTGTGATATTTTTTTCCAATTCCTCCCAAAAACCATCTCCTGTTCTTGTTTTCAATTCATCATTCTCAAATGCCTTTAAGAGGATAGTATTTTGAATGTCTGCATTTTCTCTTATTTCTATCACTTCGGCAAACTTATCTGACGTCAATAACCTGGGATTTATTCGGGCTTGCATAAAGTTAATGTTCTCACCTTTTAGAAATCGATATTCATCATGATAATCAAAAATTACCATTGTGCCTGGAATTTTCGCGATAGATTTTGCAATCACACTGACTAAATTGCTCTTTCCCATACCTGTCATCGCCAAAATACCCAAATGCCTAGTTGTCATCTTGTTTGTATTGACCTTTACATTCACATTTGTGTTTCTTAGAAGAGTACCAATTTTTATCCATGATTCTTCCTCAGAGTCAAAGATATCTCTCAGATCTTCCCTTCTTGCCCTATACACTTCAGTGCCTGGGAGTGGAGGTATTTCTGGTAAAATGGATTTGGATCTTTTGAGCAATTCTTGTAAACCCAATATCTTAACGTTCACTTTAAAACTCTTATCTCTTTTGTTTATTTCAGCAACTATTTTGCTTTCCAATGCCTCTTCAAAATTGGAGATTTCGTCTAATGCATCACTTTTGATGAAGCAGGATTCGACCACTCCTAGAATACTCTTATTCTCCCGGTTGGCAATTGTAATATACTCTCCTAAACCAACAGGTTCCTTTCCTTCAAATGTTATGTAACCAGGTTTAGTAACGCCAATAACGACACCCAAAAGTTCTCCGTCTATTCTAGTTTGATTTAGGTCCAAATCACTCTCAGAATTTACTTCGCCAACTTCATCCATCATCTATGATACGTTTGTATCGGGTATTTTTATTACTTGTTATCTAAAACTGGCTTGAGTTATCAAAATTAAGTCTGAATATATGATTAGGAAAATTCAGCTCAAAATCATTTGTAAGAAATAGATAAATCTGAGCAAGGATCAGCTGGAATACCCTCTAAACAATGAAATCAATATTCGTGATTTCTTGACTTTTTATTATGTTTATCGCATAACGTGATTACACTCTAAGTGTATTCATTCCATAGTTTTTATGTGCTTATCAGATTAATATTGATGTGATTTGATGTGTCAGTTTTGGATATATTAAAGGAATGTGCCATCAATGTTTATGATAATACAAAGGATGTAATAGGTACGCTTGAAGGAAAGAAAAAATTCGGCGTAGGTGCAGGTGGCGATGTTTCGACTAGAATTGATCTGATAGCTGAAAGATCAGTTTTTGACATCTTGAAAAAGAACGCCTTTGATCCAAATGTTGTTGGCGAGGAGTGTGGTTTAGTTGAGGGTAAAGATGCAGGCATAATAGTGATGGATGGAGTGGATGGAACAACCAATGCAAATTGTGGATTGCCTTTTTATTGTTGTTCTCTTGCTTATTCTCCAGATATGAATCTTACTTCAGTAACCGATTCAGTAGTATTTAGTCTAGTATCTGGTGATATCTTTTATGCATCCAAATCAAAGGGCTCTTTTATGAATGGAAAAAGACTTTCTACCATCAAAGATCCTTCACTAGCAATTGATGAAATGGTTATTGGCCTCAATATCTCTGGATTATCTAGGGAACATTTTAATTCGATATCTAACCTAGTTTCATCTATCAACCACGTAAGACATTTAGGCGCCAACGCATTGGAATTATGTTATTTTGCACGTGGATCGATTGATGCATACATTGATGTCAGAGATAAGATCCGATCAATCGATATGGCGGCATGTTATCTGATAGCAAAGGAAGCCGGCGGGCTGATTTTCGATACTACGGGAAGAGAATTGAATTGTGGCCTTTCTGTGGATTCACGGATGTCGTTTATCGCAGTTGCAAATATTGAAATGTACAATTGGATCAAAAATTTGATAAGTGAATAATCGTATTTTAATAATATCCTGATTACTTACATTGTCAAAAATTATAAGATTCAGGTGAGCATAACCATTTCTTTTGGTTAGAGTTGATTGTGGTTATAGAAGTAGAGTCCAATAACGATTAACGATCAATACTTTTCAAAAAATTTGGTATGGTTGGTGACGATTAGGTAAAAGAATTTAATAACGCCAACAAAGTATTAGTCTTGTGGATTTTTTTCATAAGAAATATTCATGTGAAATAGATGGAGAAAAGTTTGCGTCAGAGGACGAATTAATGGAACACTATCGAACAATTCATCATAAGATGATATTAAAGTGTCACAAATGCGGAAAGCAATTTATTCATGAGAAGGATCGGCTACATCATGTTCGCGAAGAACATGAGAAGGAAATGGATGCTAGAGTTCACAAAAGCGAGCACAAACATAAGGGAACGGGAAATCCTCAAGACCAAGTGGATTCAAATATGCGAAACTTCGGAGACAATTTCTAACACAATTAGCAGAATTTTTCTATCTGTTATTTTTATTTTAGTTTTACCCCGTTATAGATCGTTTGATCATCCTTATTCGTACAACTTTTTGTTCTTCGGGTGATTTTTTAATACCAATTTTACCGTTTTGATGAGTGAATCTATAGTTGAATTGACAATTAAAGTAACATTTGGACCAGTGGATTCTAATCTTTTCCTTTCCTCATCACTACAATTATTTATAGCCAATCCACCAAGTAGGATCGGTGTTTGAAAACGAGAACTTAAACTATTTATTAATCTTAGTGCTGAACCAATATTGTCACGTAAGGTTACTGATACTAATACTAATTTTGGATTTGATTCTTTCATATGTACTATTACTGAATCGGTTGGAATAGAGGGAGAAATATTTAATACGTTAAAACCTTTTTCTAGCAACACAGATTCAATCATGTTACAAGCAATATTATGAAGTTCTCCATCCGGAGTACATATTAGGATGCCCCCCAAATTATTACTGGCTTTTGTGGATCTAGTTAATTTATGGATAGCCATATTAGCCATATTACTACAAACATGTTCCGTACCCACATCAATAGTGTTATTTTGCCATAAAATGCCAATTTCGTACAATATGGGCTTGAGAATATTTTCATAAAACATGGATAAACTGCGGCTTTCTCGAAAGTCTTCAACTGCTCTTATAATGCTATCAATATTTCCTGACTTTAAACCGTCAAATACATTTTGTCTTAGTTCATTAAGTGTTTGTTCCGGGACTTTCTGCATTGTGGTAACAGCCGAAACTAATGACAATATTTTGGGATCATTTTTATATTCTGGTGGGATGTTCTCAATTCTCAAATCACATGATTTGCCCAAATATTTTATTGTTTGTTGGGTTGATATCTTTCTCTTCGAATCCCATTGGCTTTTTACTAAATAATAATAATCAAATCCTTTTACCTTTTTTACGCGGATGAATACCATGACAAAAAGAGTTATATACTGTTAGATATTAACATAGTGCTAATTACTTAGGCTAGTGCTAACTTTATAAGTAATGATATTTGTTAAATAGATAAGCAAGCATGACGCAAAACAAAATACTTGTAATTCATGATTAAAGCTACTATTATCTTCTCAATACCGGTTGCAAATAGTTGTAATAATAAGAGGACCTATTTAATACATGAAGTGAGTTTTCTCTCAAACTGGTAATTAAATAGTTAGGGATTTATTAACTTTCGATTGACAATGTAATCCTTTACTGACTTTGTAACCACCGGAAGTATTCTAGGATCATTTATTTTTGGGATTATGTAGGTTTTCGATAGATGTTTGATATCAATTAGATCTGCTATTGATTTTGACACTGCAATCAAAATATCTTCATCCAAGTTCTTTATCCTTAAATCCAATAACGCCCTAAATATCGCTGGAAACACAACTGCATTGTTTATTTGGTTGGGGAAATCGGAACGACCAGTGCCTACTATTGCCGCTCCTGCTCTAACAGCTTCCAGCGGTAATATCTCCGGAGCTGGGTTGCTAAGTGCAAATATTATTGGATTCTTATTCATTGTTTTGATCATATTGGCATCTAGTAAGTTTCCTATCCCAGATGTTCCGATAAATACATCCGCTTCTTTAATGGCCGTTGTTATGTCTCCTTTTATTTTCCTCTTGTTTGAATTTAATGCTATTTCCTTCTTGAAGGGGTTTATCTTAGGAACAGGATATTGAGCCTTGTTAGATACACGTGGACTTGGATTATTATTATTGGTATCTCTTCCTTCATAAATAGCTCCTCTCTTGTCTAATACTATAATATCTTTGAATCTGGCCTTGTTTAAAATTTTAAATATTCCATATCCCGCCGAACCTGCTCCTGCTATAACCACATTGGTTTCCTCTATTCTTTTGTTTAATAGTCTCAATGCATTTAATAAAGCCGCCATAGTTATTACCGCCGTACCGTGTCTATCGTCATGAAAGACTGGTATTGACATTTCACGTTGGAGTATTTCAACAATTTCCAAAACTTTTGGTGATTCGATATCTTCTATGTTAATGGCTCCAAAGGATGGTTCTATAGATTTTACAAAACTAATAATTTCCTCCTTACCTCTGAGAGATATACATAAAGGAAATGCGTTGACGTTAGCCAAAGTCTTAAACAATACTGATTTGCCTTCCATTACTGGCAACGCACCTTCTGGACCAATGTTTCCCAATCCGAGAACTCTTGTTCCGTCACATACGATAGCAATGGTGTTCCATTTAGATGTATACTCATAAGCCAAATTCCTGTCTTTACTTATCTCTTCGGAAACAAATGCTACACCTGGCGTGTAGATCGAACTAAGTGTTCCTTTTCCATACTCTCCTTCAGTTTCAAAGATATTATCTGAAGAAATTCTGCTACTTATCTCGATTTTTCCTCTAAGGATTCGATGAAGGTTTAAAGCATCCTCTTTTAATGTCAATAGGTCTTTATTTATATAGAATCCATATAAACAGATTATCCCACTGAATATGTTTACCTCTGAGAACTTTTCAGAAATTCTTCATAATGTTTCCAAAGAAGTAGGTGAATATATAAAAAACTAATTTAGAAATGATGCGTTAACAATTACATTTCTTACCTCAGAAAGCCTTTTTCTTAATGTCATGATATTTATATTTGCAGCAGAGGCAATTCTGGCTTGCGATATTTTTTGTTTATGTTTTCTGCAAGTAATGTATAAAATGGCTGCAGCGATGGAGAGTGAGTTCTTGCCTGAAAAAACATTTTCATTCTGTATTGCTAACAACAAGTCAATCGACTCTCTCGCAGTTCGCTCATTTATATTGGCCTCGTCAGCAATTTTCCTGATAAATATGGTAGGTTTAAACTGGACGTGGGTAATTTTTAATTCTCGCATTAATAACCTGTAACATCTGGCAGCAAATATTTCGTCTGCTTCAACTATTTGTGAAATTTCTGATAGGGTTCTTGGAATATTAACTTTCTTGCAAACCAAATAAACGCAAGCAACTATCATTTCCTTGATCGATCTACCTTTAATTAGGCCCTTTTCAAGAGCTTTCTTGTAGGTTAATAGTGCTTCTTCAATACACACAGAAGTCAATGACAACTTGTCCTTGATTCTGTTAAGCAGATCAATAACTATCTTTAGATTTCTCTTCTTATTTGAACAACTTACAATTTTGTTGAGAAATTCAATCTTGTTATGTTCTTTTCTGTTAGAAAATCTTTTTGAACTGGTTGCATCGTAATCTGCAATAGATGTAGACATTCCCTTGTCATTCAAAATAATGGAGTGCGGTAGTACAGTGTTGGTGTCACTTCTGTATTTGTAAAAATCGGTGTTCAATTCCGCATCATAAATTCTGTCTTGAACAATAACTCCACAGGTCTTACATAGTTTTTCTCCTTTTTCATAATCATATATTATAGAATGCTGATGATCTGAAGAGACTTTCTCTAATTCGTTAAATAATAAAGTATTATACATCGAAGTATGGTAGATGAGAGACTATAAGTAAAGGTTGTATACTATGTAACCTATGGTATAAATAAATTACAAAAGGTTACAGTTAGTTACAGTTTTAAGCCATGATGTTATGAATACTATATGGCCCTTTCAAACTCAACAGTAAGATCATTTCGAATCGATAAAACCCTTTCAGAAACATTAAATTCTGAAGCTGAACGAATGGGCGTTTCAGTTAATGCCATGATTAATTCAGTCCTTAAACAGTATGCCGAGTTTACAAGATTTCAATCCAAATTAGACCTCCTAGTAATTCACCGTGAAATATTAAGATCATTACTTAGAAGACTCGATGAATCTGAGTCATATGCCCTTGGTTTGGACATGGGGAAAGAAATACCTAATGATACAATTCTATTTTGGAAAAAAAATGTTTCTTTTGAATCAGTCTTGGAATATATTGAAAAAATAATATGTACATACGGTTATATCGGGACCTTTGACGAACTAGAGACGGATAAGCACAAGATTATTGTAATCCGACATAGACTAGGTGCGCAGGGTTCGCGATTTTTATTGGGATTCATGAAATCCCTCATAAAACAGACTCTTGATTTGGAACCAGAGATCGATGTAACCGACTATTCTGTCAAGATACAATTCGAGTTAAAATAAAAAACCAATTAATTTTCTGTATTATCAGCGTGACGTAAATGATCAAATAGTCTTGAATGCAATATTCTTTGTATAGGTAAAAAACCTATTAATAGTTAAGACATACTTGAGCAAGAATTCGAGAATAATGCCAAAGCAGTTGAAGAAGTAAACAATGAAGAATGCAAAAGTCTGAAGCCCGTTCGAGCTATATAATAAAGCCAAAGGGGTATGGAATTAGGAATACATTCTTATACTTACTAGTAATCCGAATTTGTGAATCAACGCATTTGACAATGTCATAACTATTGTGCTAAAATTGAAAGCATAAGACATCTACCTCATTTTTGTCTTACTTGTTCATTAGACCAAACGTTGGTATCATGTTGTTTTAAGAATTTTGATATGATTGCTACTTGTCTCGTAGATGATCAAAATTTCCTTTTGTTAAGAATCTTGAACCTTTACTAATGAATATCTCATTTGTGTTTCTGGTTTATAGAACAAAAACACAGCAAGTCCGATGAGCTGAAAAAAAAGACCCTTTGTGGAAAAGATTTATACTAATACATAACATTTTTAAAGGAGCAGATCTAGGTGGCAATGACTGCTCTGATTTAAACTGAATCTTGAGAAGTGAAGTCAAAATTTGTATTGATATATCTATATGGTAAAAGATCTCAATCCCTTTCATTCTTATCGCTTATTGAAATTCAATAGGTAATTTTCGATATGGAACAATCACTTAATTGAACACCTGTGATCTAGATCATGGTCAAAATATTTTTATGCAAATTTGCCATTACTTGATTTCATCTGTTAATCAAAAATGGTCCGGAATTCAAACATTGGGTATAAATCAATTTTTATTAATTGTCAAAATGTACTCTCATGGGGAAATTGACTGATTCGTGAAAGTGAAGATTTCTTAGCCCCCTCTCATTGGATAGGAAATCCTCAATTTTTCCTGAATAGCGAATAATGTTTCCAGTTGTCTCTGGGTTTATTATTTCCGTTACATTCAATGCAATACCATTTTGATAATCGATTTCCCAAAGTTCGTTTCCAATGCTTTCAAGAAGAATATATTCCACAGATTTCGAGGCAGATGAGGCTGGAATGTTGCTTTCTTTATCTGTGTTCAATCACTTTATTTATACATCTGATAGTTATTATATTTATTGTTAAATTCAAGTTAGTTTGTGATGGATAAAAGCACTACAATCTTTCATTCAATATTTCAAAAGATTTTCAATCAGTATGATCTATTTAAGAATTGTTTTATAGTATTTTATATGTCAAATAATCTAGATATTAATTGGTCTGATGCAATCAAGAGAGAAGCTAGAGGCCTCAACGACTATGATTTAGGAGAAGTACAAGAAATAAGTGAAGATTATATTGTCACTGAAAGGGGTATGGTAGATAAGGACAAGTTTATAATTCCCAAAAGCCTAAGTTCTAAATTTGACGGACATACTTTGCATTTGAACTTGTCTCAAGAAGATGCAAATAAATACAAACAATGAGATTTCCAATTATTGCCCAATTAATTTAGTCAAAATTAAAAAAAAACGGGATTTCAATCCAGTTTTTAATGTCCAGCTAATATCTAGAATCGAGTGGAAACGTTTTTTTGTCTATAAAACATTGGAAAAAGTGATTTTACCAGTAATTTCTAAGTAATGGGGAGTATTGAATCTAGTTAGTTGTACTTGATTACCAAAAGTATTATGGTTTATTAATGAATGATGTATTTGTACAGATGCAGAAGTGATTCGTATTATGATAATCGAAGACGAACAGGACTTGTTGAATCTTTACAAAGATTTTCTTATAAACAAGGGCTATTACATTTCTGTCACAAATACGACTGCATCCAATATTATGAGCGACTATGAAGAATTCAAACCCGACTTAGTGATACTTGATTACAAACTACCAGATGGTAAAAATGGACTTGAGGCTGCCAACGAAATCTTCAGCAATTACCCATTTGCATCTATCCTAATAATATCTGCTTACGATACCGTGAAACAGGCATTTAATGCTGAAAAAAGATTCATTACAAAAAATATAAAACTGCTAATAAAGCCGTTTAAATTATCAAAGCTAAATGAACTAACTATAGAGCTAGTTAACAGGCAGACCAACAAACATGTCAAAACCTGACTGTGATTAGATATTAGATCGGATACAATTAAGTTGACATAAATACGTAGAAATTTTACTTCACAATATCTATTTTAGGTATAACTTGATTGGATTAAATCAAATTAACTATTTTGACAAAAAAGCTTTAACCAAAATTGATTTAGTAGAACACACATTGCGATTCTTGGAAATTCCAGTATAACCACCTCGTCCATTCTTCTATTACTGACCATGTCTATTACAATCTAATAAAGAATCGTCACAAATACTATCTTAGACTGTGAAATATGACAAGAAGAATCAAGATTAGTATTCAAGCATCACACGAGCAATACCATCCAAGTGACCTATTAGAAGATGTACTATATATGGAAAAAAAGGGGATAAAACGCTGTTGGACAAGTGATCATTATATGCCCTGGTGGAATTCGGGGGCATCAGGAGGAGCAGCCTGGCCTTGGATGGGAGCTGCCCTCGCAAAGACTTGTGATTTGGTTTTAGGGACTGGAGTGACAGCTCCTATCTTAAGATATCATCCCGCTATTGTTGCTCAGGTTTTTGCAACTCTCGCAAGCATGTTTCCAAATAGGGTAATTCTTGGTTTAGGTAGAGGTGAGGCAATGAACGAAGTAACAAGTGGAAATGTTTGGCCCACCAATGCAGAACGGTTCGCAATGCTCCGTGAAGCTATCAAATTGATAAAAAAACTGTGGAAAGAAAAATGGGTTACCTTTACAGGTGAATATTACTGGGTGAAGGATTCACGATTGTACACGAAACCTGATGAACCTATACCAATTTATATTGCTGCAGCAGGAAAACAATCTGCAGAGCTGGCCGGTGAAGAAGGAAATGGCCTCATTACAACAGAGTCAAACATTGATAAAATAAGGAATAATCTAATACCTGCATTTGAGAAAGGGGAAAGAAAAAGGGAACAAGATCAAAAAGCCACCATCAATAAAGAAATAGTATTATTCATCCCTGCCTCATACGATGAAGATGAAGAAAAATCACTTCAATCGATTCGGTTTTGGAGAGGCTCAATGATCAAGGCATTCTTTGAAACTGATATACATGATCCTAGAAAAATTGAAGAAAATGGATTGATTATTGAAGATGATTCTTTGAAAAAGCATTTGTTTTTGATTAGCTCTGCAGAGGAGGCAATCAGGAAGATCTCTGCATTTGCCGATGCTGGAATTACCGAGATTGTACTGACAAATTCAAGTCCAAATAAGCAGAAATTAATCGACCTGTTGACAGATAGAATAATACCTAGTTTGTAGATATGATGACATCCTCGAGTTTAGAATTACCCTCCTCCACCATCTTTTCCACCAGCAGAATTTTCTACTTCTAGTTCCTTTAACTCTTCCTCTAATTCAGAGTCTGCTTTTGTTACCGGTTTTAACATCTCTTTCTTTAATTTGTCGCTAGTAGATGACTCTTGGTTTGATGTTTCGCTACTTTTATCCATACCAATAATGTCAATGTATCTTAGTTAAACTTTCAAACATGTGTTTCAATGTATTATTGTGATATTAACCACTGTCTGGATTTTGAGGAAAATCAATTGATCAAAATGATAATATGTCATCTGAAATGAAATTTTTGATTCGGATTGCTAGGTATCACAGTCTATAAGGATTTTTAATGGGTAGGTTTATCAACATGAATTCCGGGGCATATCTTGTATTGACCAACACCGAAAATGTTGGAAATATTTGTTTTGGTCCTTTTAATTTTTCATCGAATATTAATCTAAAATATTTTTGTATGCTGAGAACAGCCTGTAATTTATTCTCTGGAACTTGGGTAGATCGGCATTACAAATACAGTTTTGTTTTGTTCAGAACCGTAATCTTCGATAAAGTTACTCCCTAACATCTTTAAATCCCGCCCCATCAGTTTGTTTCGTCTTTCATCAGCTTAAATAAGTGTGGAAATTAAGCGGAAGACTAATCATAGTCCGCAAATAGTCGCCTCTTAAAATTTATATAGGAAAAAATCTAGTTCTTTGCATGGTTAGTTATAAACCAATTTTAATAGCTGGTTTAGTCATGATTGTAGCAGGAGTTATTGGTGTAGCAATCACAGCCCCCGTTGTAATTAACGATGCTATACCTGATACAGAATTCAATATTCAGTCTCCACCTACTGAAACAGAGTTTCGTAATCCGATGGTTGATGCAGAGGTAATTTCTGTACTTTTGGTTATTGCTGGATGGATTGTAGCCATGTTTGGTTGGGATATGAAAAAGACTAGAAAGGCTCTAATTCCACCTTAATTTTAATTCAAATCTGAATTAACCAATTTTAATTTTCCTGACAGTTTTTTGCCTGCGATTTTTTTGATAAATCTGTAATACTTTAAAACGAAAAGAACATACTGGGATCAAACCGAATTTAAAAACAAGTATTTGAATTTGGATTCAACAAGTTCAATACGTTACCCATCATTATTTTTTGAAACTAGAACAAAATATTAAGATGATTTTGAAAAAGCGCCCGGGCCGGGATTCGAACCCGGGTCAAGGGAGTGACAGTCCCCCATACTGGACCGGACTTTACAATGCGCTTGTGTGCATTTCTATACTACCCGGGCACTATAATTTTCGTAAAGGCAAAACTAATTAAAACGTTTTGTTTTAAATTATCTTGAATTACTAATAGTACTACAAATTTATCAAGTTTAAATCCCAGTACTATAAACCTAGATTATGCTTAGCCAGTCTGGTGACGATTTTCAATCAGTGTTCTTTGAACTTGCAGGAGACTTGCGTATCTATATGCTCCTAAAACTGTCATCTAAACCTTATAGATTATCCCAATTGGCCACAGATTTAAACGCAACTATGCAAGAATCCCACCGGAATATCAATAGATTAATAGATTCAAAACTGGTCAAGAAAACTGGAGAAGGCGAACTGTTGCTTACTCCTTATGGTGAAATAATTGTATCACTTATTCCAAATTTTAATTTTCCATTCAAACATAAGGACTATTTTCAGGAGCATACACTTAGCAATCTTCCGTTAAAATTTATCCAAAGAATCGGTTCGCTCAATAATTGTGAAGTGGTAGTTGGCGTTATGGCAGTCCTTCAACGCTGGAAGGCAGTTTATAGCAACTCTCAGGAATACATCAGGGAAGTGATATCCCAAGTACCAATCGATCTTATAGAAACGATTGCTGAAAGAGTCAACAATAATGTAAAGTTTAGCTATATTTTCCCAGCAGACGTTGTAATCCCAAGGGGGAGGACTGAAATACTCAAAAAACTCGGTTGGAAGAATTTTGTTTCTAAAGGAATAGTGGAACGACGAATGGTAGACAAAATCAATATAGTTACGATATTTAATGAAAGAGAATCGTGTATTTCCTTTCCAACATTAAAAGGAGAACCGGATCTAAATGTAATGTTTTACAGCAAAGATAGATCATTTCATGAATGGTGCAAAGATTTTTTCGAATATGAGTGGACCAAGGCCAAGCTTTTTGACGAGTCCAAACTTAGTCCAGAAATATAATAACATGTATATGCTCCGTAGATTACAATTTGGATGATATCACATTTTTATATTTGTTATATTATTAATTTGATATATGCCAGAAGCTTTTGTGCTTATGAATGCAGAATTAGGAAGTGAAGAATCAATTGTGAATGAGTTAAAGAAGATAGATTTAGTAAAACATGTTTATCAGGTTTATGGCGTATATGATATTGTAGCACTTGTTGAGGGTGAAAGCATGGACAAAGTAAAAGAAACTATAACATGGAAGCTTAGAAAACTCAATGGTGTGAAATCTACTCTGACTATGATAGTTATGGAGTGATCTCCATCTTCTTCGATAAACACTCGATCTGATACAATACGGGATAGTTTCTAGATAGCAACTTTAATCTACATCTTTATTTTTTATCTATTTATGAAATTATTCTCCAAGAAAAAAGATAATAAGGATACTGAAAAAAAAGGCGCTAAAGTATCTAATCAGAAGAAGTGCAAGCATTGTGATATGATGTTTGACGATGATGAAAGATTACGACGTCATGTGAGAAAGGCTCATAACGAAAGGGGTGGAGACATGCCAAATTTAAACCCGTTTGGACCAAGCTAATACAACTATGGTTTAAATTTACAATAATTATAAACTAATGTTGTCATGTTCCCAATCCATGATGATACTCCTAGAGTAAATGGGCGACCAATTGTTAATTATGGTTTAATCGGTGTCAATATAATTATTTTTATTTATGAAGTGATACTCACAGGAAATTTTTCAAATAGGATTGTACTAAGTGAGCTATATTCTAACTACGGTTCTATTCCTGATTTGATTTTATCAGGACAGAATTTAGGATCGCTTTTTAGCTCAATGTTTATGCATGGTAGTATAGCCCACCTTTTGGGAAACATGTTTTTCCTTTATGTTTTTGGAGACAACTTGGAGGATAGGTTTGGCCATTTTAGGTATCTATTGTTATATCTCTTATGGGGAGTTATGGCCTCTATTGCTCATAGTGTTTATGCTATTTCTACAGGTGAAGGTGCTATTCCTGCAATAGGTGCATCTGGTGCAATATCTGGTGTTTTAGGTGCATACTTGATATTTTTTCCACATGCAAAAATACATACCATTATCTTTGCCTTTTTTATTACTACGGTGAGGATTCCGGCAATAGCCTATATTCCTTTCTGGTTTATCATGCAACTCATTTTTGCTCTTATAGGTCAATCTGGGGGAGTCGCTTATCTTGCTCACATTGGGGGGTTTTTGATCGGGTTGATATCTGCGTACCTGTGGAAATTCTTATCAAGTTATCTCTTTGGTCGGCGATCATATGAGAATCGATACTACAAACCAGGGACTATGAAAACACCAAGAGCAGCATTTGGTATGAGTCGTATTGACACAAACCATATGAATCCTACCAACTTGAACAGCAGGGATAGAAGACTAAATCCTGAGATAATTTCTGGAGAAAATTTTGTTGATGTAATATTTGAAGACAAAAACGTTCTGTCAAGCTATCAGATAGAAGCTAGTTTTGACAAAGAAAGACAGATTCTAACGATACACAATCTAGTTACTAATAGGGATTATAGCATTTCTATTCCTCAGCTGCAGAATAATAACTACTTTGTCTCAAACATATCGGTAATAAATGGAATAGTTCGGATAAGACTTGACTAATATAAAAATCAATTATTAGTGCAAAGGTAAAAAGCTGAAAATTCCGGTTATCTTTATCCACATAGAACAAAATCAAAATATGCTCAAGAATATTCTCCAGCTTGATTGTGACTATGGTGTCTCCACAAGAGAAACCTAAATAAAGATTTATAAGATATCTTTTTACATTTTTTAAGTATAATGTCTCAACGACAACCTCCAAAAGTTGACGGAGGAAAGATTTCACGTAGAGATTTTTTGAAATTGCTTGCAGCTGCAGGCACAGTCATGACATTTACACCTTTTGTTGAATGGGGAAAGTTTTTACCTAATCCTAGAGAGGCTGCCGAAGAGAGAGCGAAAGTGGTATTGCCCGACGGAAGCCAAGCAAATGTAAATTCATTCAAGGTTAATCATGCCGAAGCTATAGTTTATCCACTGTCAGAAGATCCTGTATTAAATGAAGAAGCCTTTCGAACATGGCAATTTATTAGACTGCCACCAGAGCTAGGTGGCGAAAAGAATGACGCTTCTGCTTTTAGAATGTATAGTATGGTGTGCTTACACTTATGGTGCCTGTGGAAATACTGGCCCGAAGATGGTAGAAAACGTGGAGAATGTCCATGTCATGGATCAATGTACGATCCTTTGACTGGTGAAGCATTCGCAGGCCCCGCAGCACTTCAAGCTCCTCCATCGAATGTATTGCCAAGTTTGGACCTAGAGGTCGATGATGAGGGTAACATCTGGATAAAACCACCTAATTGGACTCCGTCAGGCAATGGGGTTGTCGGATATGGGCGCTTCCTTACATAGTCAAGATAATAGCCTTGTAAGGCTATTCAAATGGATCTACGCCGGGTTCGATAGGACTATATTTATGGGATTGAAGTTTACACTTCCAACCAAATTTGTAAGCCCGTTAGGATTTCTCGGAATGTTAACTTTTGTAGTTTTTATCATTTTGGGTATTACCGGAGCTTTCCTCATGCTTTGGTATGAGCCAATATTGGATAGAGCATGGGATAGTGTTAGCAAGATTAATGATACAATCCCCTACGGTTTTCACATGAGAAATATCCATTATCATGCTTCAAATGCAATGGTTATGCTCGCAATCTTACACATGTATTACCAGTTCTTTAGTGGTAGATATAAGATCCGAAATGAAATGCTTTGGGTAACGGGGATCTTACTAGGGGTTCTGACAATTCTAGAGGCCTTTACTGGTTATGATATCATATTTAGTGAAAGAGCAGAACTGGCAATTTCTATAGCGGCGTCTCTTACAAATTCTATTCCTATCCTGGGGCCCGATATGATGAATGCCTTCTTCGGGTCTGGCTTTCATGATTTCGTACTTCGGTTCTATGCATTCCATGTTTTCTTCTTACCCATAGTGCTCCTAGGTTTAATGGTAGTTCATTTCCCACGATTTTTGGTATTTGATGTCCCAATGGTAATGGCCGTATCAGGAGCGATCATGTTGACTGGGGGCGTTTTTCCTATTGATATGGGACTTAAATTCGATCCTAATGTACCACCTGGCATAACTGTGCCTGAGTGGTATCTGACTGGTCTGTATGCCTTTTTGAGGAGTCAGTTTGATAAGTTTACAACTGGAGTAGCTTGGCCAGGATTATTCATATTCACTTTGCTGATAATTCCATTCATTGATAAATATAAGAAATTCTCATGGAAGGATCGGCCAATTATTACGGCCTTGGGGATTACTAGTATCGCGCAGATTATTATTACCACTTACTGGGGGTTCTACATAGACCCGGACAGGACAAAATCTCTGCTAGAAAGACTAGTTATTGATCCTATATTTCTGTACACTGTAATGGTTCTGCTAGTTCCGCTTTCATTTGGATTTACGTACTTGATGATAAAACTGGCAAAGAATGCAGAAGCAAATGCAAAGAAGC
>QCWC01000132.1 GCA_013114705.1 Candidatus Nitrosocosmicus sp.
ATAGGACAATAAAATTGTATTTAAGAAATAAATTAATTTTGTATACTATGGTGGTAATGATATTATTTAATGTATTATCAAACAACACTTTATTTGCTATGTTACAAACATATGGCAGTACAGAGCCAAACATCAATAATCCATTCGCATCTGCTTCTTCTTTTCAATCTAAAGCAGCTATTTTAGATAATATGCCATCCCACAACGTTACGGTAGATGATATAAATATTGCGTATAAGCAAATGGGTTATGCAGATGGTAAACCCATCATTCTGATCACTGGAGCCAGTTCAACTATGGATATGTGGAACCCTTTGTTGTTGGAAGCTCTGATCTCAGCAAATTATAAAGTAATCATTTTTGAAAATAGAGGAGTTGGCGATTCCACTGTAGGGACTAAAGATTTCTCAATTAATCAATTCGCAGATGATACATTGGGTCTGCTTAATGTATTAAGGATAGACAAAACTGATATCTTGGGTTGGTCTATGGGAGGATTCATCGCTCAACAACTTGCAGCGACAAATCCAGACAGGGTTTCAAATCTTATTTTGTATGCTACAAGTTGCGGAGGCTCAAACGACAGGCCGACTCCCCCTGAAATAATAGCGATTGACAAAAATACCACGATGTCTCAGTCAGAAAAAATGCAAAAACTAGCACCCATGTTCTTTGCTCCTGCTAGCTGGTTTGAGGCACACCCAGATTACACAAACTACTTTCCAATTCCCAAAGAATATCCAATTTCTCAACAAATTCACCAAAAACAATTAAACGCCTCAACCACCTGGGCTGGTACATGTAATACCCTCTCAAGTATCAACGTGCCTACCTTAATCATAGTTGGAACAAACGATGATCCAGCCCCCGACTCTTTGACATTAGCAGACGGAATTCCAGGATCCTGGCTCATTCGTATAGGAGAGGCAGGACATGCTTTAATGTACCAACATCCTGACGATTTCAATAGAGTATTGAAAACCTTTTTGGATATAAATAAAGAATAAGAATTTAAGAAATATTACAACCCTTTTGTTGATCTTTGTTCTATTGTATCGTTTTTTTTAAAATTTGGAGACCTTTCTCCTGTATGGGATTAGATAGTCATAAATATTGTTTGTTATTGTTTCTAGTAACAATATTATTATTTTTGTACGTTGAATTCCAAATGATACGAATTTGAGACCCAATAACTCTAAATCAGCCTAGCAAATACACCCACATTATTGATTTTTAGGTGAGGCTACCTATTATCTGTAGCCTACTCATGTGGAATATAGTTCTTTGACTTCTGCAAAGCGATGTGCCCAATTAGGGGGTTCTTGGTTGGACAGAACAGATTCAAGTCGATCTAGATACGCATGCCAACCAGGGGCAAAGGTTAAGGCTGTTGATTTTGTGAGATGAGTGTGAGTTACAACAACAAGCGTACCTGATTTACCGTCCACCTCAAACTCCCACCTGATAACCGATTCTGGTTCTCCTTTCGAGAACATTTGATTGGGAGCGATATGCCACTCATGTTCAAAAACACGGTAAAGATCATAGCATAGAACTTTTCCGGTAACATGGGACCCGGATACAACATTCAAAAGATCAATCGTACCATCCTTGTTCTTTTCAAATATCCCTTTGTAATCTGGCAGCCATCTGAATATCTCTTTTTGATCTGTAATTGCGTTCCATATTATCTCTTTTGGATGATTAATTTGTCGTTCAAATCTTATTGTTCCATAATTTCCGTCAATGATTACAGTTCCTTTAGAAGTAGATTTTAGTATTTCTTCGCGTCGTATCTCATTTGAGGATAATTGTTGCTAAAGATATTTGTTTGTTGTTGTTCTTATTTCTTTCATAACATAATGATGTCCTTACAGTTACTTATCTTTGGTGGAAGCAAAACTCCCAATATCGGACAACTTTATAACTCACTTTTACGACCAACAAATGATGAGTGAGCACAAAGGGGCAATAGTACTCGATAAAACTGATCTTACTATCCTTTCCACATTAGCTAAAAACAGCAGATCTTCATATAACAGTATAGGTTCAGAGGTCGACCTGACTTCAAAGAGTGTAAAGGCTCGAGTAAAGAAAATGATTCATCAGAGAGTCATCGAAAAATTTGTAGTTAGGGTTAATCCTGCAGCTTTTGGGTTCAAGGCAGTAATTGTACTTGTAAGTGCCAGTAATGGAATAAACAAAGATGAGGTGATCAAGCGCCTTAAACATCTTGGTAAGATTGCATACCATGTACATCATATGGGAAGAACGTGTGTAGCGGCTCTAGTTATCAAAAAACCATTCGATGAGATATTCGTTAAATCGTTAAGTCATCGCCTAAAACCTGCAACTGTATTGAGTACAATTGCTCTAGAACGCCGCGTTGAATCAATTAAACTGAGTGAAATTGATTTGAGAATAATAAAGTGTTTACTGTCCTCGGGAGCAAGAACAGAGATCTCTGATATTGCCAATGAAGTTGGTATATCAGAGAAAACCACAACCAGGCGTCTTACTAGAATGAAGGATTCAAACATTCTAGATTTCTCAATCCAGTGTAATCCATCTATGATGATAGGATATATTCAATTTGTTATTCTGATTATAACCACAAAATTTTATCGCCAGAGTGTACTTTCACGGATGAATGCGGAATTTCAGTCAAATATATTGTACAGTCCTAGTGTGATTGATTCAGAGGACAGATTGACTTTTGTACTCTATAGCGAAAATGTATTTACAATTGATTCTGTTTTAACTAATGTAGATTCCTTTGAAGGTGTTCAAAGTGCTGATATATACATACTTACAAAATTGCAATATCATGATAATTGGGTAATGAAAGAAATCAACAATAGGATTTCAAGTCGACAACCCCATTTGTATGAATCCATTAAAATAAATAATTCCATAAATTAATGACAGTTTTTGGCCATATAGATTAGGTATCTAACAGTAATCCGGTTATGAAATAAATAACCATACTAACCAAGACAATCTTAAATCAAGCCGAAACTAAAATAAAAAAAGATTGTTATTTGTTTTGAGCGGTTAGCTCTGTGATAAACCGTTGTCGCCGCCGTTTTCTTAGTTTTGTAAGCTAGAGTTATTGCATGATAGGAATGTTGTTTCACTTCAATAAGCAAACAAGGCATTTTGAACTGAAGACTGTGATTGAGAGATTGATTGCTCGGCTACATTACCACCTTTTTTCTTTTTGGTTGCAAAGGCGTCATATATAGCCACTAGAAGCCTTGTGATAAGTGAAAAAGCAGTGAAACGAAAAAGGGTTTAATCCGACGCAAGCATCACAAAAAGTTAAATAATGATTTAGAATTGGAAACATCATGGAAAAATCAGTTATAGTTGTATTGTTTATTTTACTTTTAATTGCAGTATTACCCACTAACGCCTTGCTTGCATCTAAAGGAACTGAGAGTATTGTAAATCAAGATATGATTAGTATGAACTCTAATATTTCTAGTTTAGTATACGATTTGAACTCAAGCCCATTTAATATTTCCTATGCTGACTGGACTGAAAAATGGTGGCAATGGACATATTCGATCCCTTGGAATAAGAACCCATCATATGATGATACTGGTGAGCACTGCGACGAAAACCAACAAGGTCCTGTATGGTTTTTGACTCAAGCATTTGAACATCCAGTCGAACGTACCTGTAACATACCTCAAGATACAGCGTTGCTAATTACAATACTAAATTCCGAATGTTCTTTTGCAGAATTTAAAGAACTAAAAACTGAAGAAGAACTACTAGAATGTGCCAAAAATATGCAGGATCTTGTTACTGGAGCAAAAGCTTCCCTAAATAATATCACTATACCTAATATGGATAAGTATCGCGTTCAAACTGATTTGTTTAACTTTACATTGCCTCAAGATAATATATTGAATATAACTGCTCAGACAACACAAGCCGTAGCGGATGGAAACTGGCTTTTTCTAAAACCACTGCCTCCAGGTAAGTATGAATTGAAGGTTAAAGGAGAAATAGATCCTAAAATATCTGTAAATGAAACAGGTGGCAATGAATACAATGGGCCAATTGGTTGGAATCAAACTACCACGTATAATTTATTGATAAAATAACAAATTCCACATTAAATCAACTATGCCCCCACATCACGCATATATATGCTCTTTTGACATCTATGCAATGGTAAATTTAGAATTCCCTTAATTTTATTCCCTTCTTCTGGACCCGGTCAAGTAATCTTTTCAGCTGAAGCGGCAACAGTATAGGTTACAGTGAACGGTTCACCCCCTATTGCGCCAGCTGTATGAAATACCACAGCATTACCTACAAAAGGTATACTACCAGAAGTATATGATGTCCCACTTTCTGGTTTCATCAAACTTATAGCAACCTCTGCATTACCAAACTTTTGTTTTAATGGTTCGCCGAATTGTAATAATGATTGACTCGAAACCGCGCTGCTGTTGTATCCATGAAGAACAGCTATTTCTACTGGTTTGCTTGCTGTCCAGGTGATATCTCCCCTCCAAATCGATCCATCGTCTCTAGGAGAAAGTGCCATCACTATTTGGTGTCCATCGTTTAATCCCGGTGTAGATGTTTTGGTATCCTGTATTATTGTGTAGTTAGAAAACTCCTCTACTTGCGCGCTAGCAGGAGATGACCACGTAAACAGAAAGAGCCCAGGAACTAGAAGGGCTACAGCCAAAATAACCATTTTCATGTTTTTAAGTACCATTGATGCTCGTAAACTATACATGTGCTATAAGGCTTGTTTACCTGTCCTACGTAACTTAGTTACGTGGACTTTATAGACTAAATATGAAAACAAATTAAGGATCATGAAGTCATATAACGCCATGTCTAGGATATTTGAATCAAATTGGTACATGTACATCGAGATCGGATTTACATGAGGAAGGACATTTTATTGAAGCTCAATGAATTTGGAGAGCTAAACCAGAGTCAATTGATGAGCTATTGTGGATTAAACAATGTCACCCACAAGCCAATTATCGACGATCTGGTAGAAAAAGGTCTAATAATTAGATTTGAAGAACCTTGGGGCAAGCAAAATAGAATTATAAAGTACAAAGTTTCGCAGAAAGGAAAAGAAATCGCAAAAGCAATATTTGAACCGTATGAATTACTGTTTCCAAGGAGAGCGGAGAAAAATTGAATAGGTTAACAAACACAGTTACGTCTTTTTTGATAACACACTGGAGAGGATATACAGACGACTGATATGACAGATCACAAGGAAGGGACCACCCGTGAAAGTCTACTTGAAATATTAGACAATGTCATCCATCAGTTTGATTTTACTAGAAAGTTGATGATTGTGATGATTATTTCATTTGTGATAATTGTACCGATAATTGCGATTCTAGGACTAATGTCACAATCAACTGCCGGTGTAGGGAAATTCATTCCGATCATAGGAGGTGCAGTATTTCTAGTATGGCTTGGAGTTGGTATCAAACAGTGGCTGGTATTTTCAAGATGGAAGCACAAGTATCAAGAATTTAATGCACTGCAGAAAAAGCTTGAAGAGAGTCTTGATTTTGAAAAGGACGACAATGAGAATAATAGTCCAAATTGATTCAGAAAGTCAGATAAAGTTTTTTGAATAGAAGATAAGTCATTATCAGTAGCCACACGGTGGAATGTGGACATCAGTAAGATTGAATACAGCTGCAAAAAGATGTACACTCCACAAAAGTATGGAATATAGAATCAATTTTACTCAAGTGTTAGGATAAAGATTCAAAACCCAGTATGAATAATAATACCATTATCATTTATAGGAGTATTTAGTTTAGGTGCGCAAGACGGATAAAGTTTCTAGTGAAAATGGGGTTAATCAGGCGCTTTAAATAATAGTGTATTAGACTCTTGGTTCGTTTAAAGTCTTAACAATGCTATAATCAGTATTTCTTAAATATGAATATTTTTTAAAAAGAAGGTTATATGCCTAGCGAACATACAAGGAGACAGTTTGTAAATTGGTTTAGGAAAACATATCCTCAGGAGTTTTATTATTTTCACAAGCTAGAGTCAAACCTTGCAAAACTATATTCACATGATTATCTGGCTTTGAATGAAGATGAATTTGCTGAGATCTCACTAAATATTCGAAAACTTCAAGGCGACAAATATCATTTAGTCGCCAATCCTTATGCGGCCATTTTCCTTGGCTCACTCTGCAAAACAATTATGGAAGAATTCGCGAGTAATTTAGAGTCCATTATCTCAACAAAAGTCCAAGATGAATTTGAGAAAAAACTATCTACCAAATGTTCAAAATGTGAAAATATGAATTTATCAGGATCAGTATTTTGCAATCTTTGTGGAATACGTTTAGATCCTGCCAACAAAAAATGGAAATAGAAATAATAAGAATACCTGACAATATCATATATCTATGTTTATACATACTTTACATACGTTTTAGATTGATCTGTTATATGGTATTTTTTTATTTTTTTATTTTAAGTAAAATAATATTAATTTAATAAAAATAAAGATTTCAATTTGTTCTTCGTCAGAAGCTTGATCCCTGGTTTATAGTCAAAAT
>QCWC01000133.1 GCA_013114705.1 Candidatus Nitrosocosmicus sp.
TTTCAGATGTTCTCCTAAGAGATAGCCATGAAAAATACAAATACAAACCCCGATAGACGTATTCTGGAGGCGTTTTATTTCTGGTAAACACATATGAAATAAGACGTCTTCAAGCTATAGGTTTTTCTTAACTGAACAGAGCCCTTCTTTTGAATGTAATAACCATGTCCCTTCAAATTAATATCCTAAAGTCAATTAACAAAATTTACTTCTTTCAAAGACCATGGTTTCGTTTATTTCTGGATTAATCATCTGTGATCATCATAATCCATGATTCTGAATGTCTGCTAAGAGTATCTTGGGTGTCAATTAGCATATAATATAAAATAATATGCAAAAAGATCATAAGTTGGGAGAGAGATTTGATCCGGAGGTACTATCAAAACTTTGAATAAAGTTGAATTACCCTCATCCTTATTCTTGGTGTTATAATCGATGGGATTAACCTATTTAATCGTTATAATACTAAAAATATGAATATAAAAGATTTATTTTGTTATTATAAATAATAAAAATCTATTAACTCACACATGTAGAATTTAAAGTTGAGGTAGAGTAAAATCTGAATTCATATCACTGTAATTTCCAGTAATCACAGTCTGTATGAATAATGAAATCAATTCGTTACTTTCGTTTTCATGAGTATTAATGTCCATTTAGTACTCGGATTACAAAGTTATCAGAATATGGATAGGTAATGATAGATAAAATGAAGCCTTTCTAATTAAATATTAAAATATATACGTGGTGATTAACAAGAAACATATCGAAACACAGTCATGTTCTCTTTGCAAATATCATATAATACAATCGATTGCAATTGATTAAAATGCAATCCTTTGTTTAGAAACCTTATTATAAGTCGGATACTAAATTATAATACCTACCAGCATAACAGATTGAGCAAGTCTATCTACACACACAAAAACTACCATATTGCAAATAAGTTGGTTTATTAAACAAGGCCAACTCCCCTATCTTCATGCATGGATGATGGGATATAATTGGATGTTTTTGATATGGGTACTCTTCATCAAAAAGTCAAAGATATTCTATTTTATTCCATCATCCATTTATTTTTTTAAAATTATAGACTTGGTTTGCCTATAGATTTAGTAACTATGCTTTTTATTTAATAGCACGTATAGCTATTTGAGAGGATCATTCTTGTCGACGTGTATTCATGTAAGAATACCACCCATGTTTGCTTTCAATTGCAAATGATACGTAAATATTAAGTAGATTAAACACGAATAGAATATACAGATATGATAAAAGAAAACACTCGTTGTGAATTATTCGCAGACGTTATCTGTGAATGTGGATATTGCTGCATTGATGGATAGTTAGTTTCAACTATGCTGAGTCTACAATTGCTATAGATAAAAAAGAAATTATAATAAAATTAAGAACAATAAGCCGATTATCATAGTTGGACTTGACAGGAAATTAAATCATAACCAACAGCTCATATTCTCTTTTTTTGTTGACCCAATGTATTATTTTCCAGGTTCAAATCTGCTGATTTGAAATTGTCGCTGATCTCAATTTATTGTTTTTAGACATCTGATCTATTAAAAAAAAAGCCATAGGATAGGCAACTTAACTTAAAAAAAGAGTAAACCAAACCCAAATCTTTATGAATCATGTAATATATGGATTCTATTACCCCTTTGTAGTTCAAAAGGAGCAAGAAACGATGAAGTTATTATACCGTGACTGGTCAATGAGGTCGGCTGTAAAATAAAATATGGTATGAACTTAGTCTTATAAGAGATAAAATGAACGTTAATTGAATTAGCATGAAATCAATCCCTATCGTTTAAAGATGTTAGAAATGGAAATCTTTACAATAGGTCAAGTATAGACCAAAATACTATGCTTTTATGTGATGATTTGTTAGTATCTTTTTAGACATGAGATGAATCTCGAATTTGTAAAAGATATTGATTTAGAAAGAATGGAAAAGATAAGAGACGGGTTTGAATGGTTTTATTCACATTACGAATATTTTAGGAAATATTATCTAGGTAAACACGTTGCAATAAAAGATCAAAAAGTAATAGATTGTGACAAGAATCTTGATACGTTAGTAGACCGATTGCAAATACGGAATTACAAGAATTCTATTGCTATTGAATTTGTTTATCCATGATTATATGTGTTTTACATTCCTCGAAATATGCTCACTGTATCGTCATAAACCTAGGATTTAAAAAGAGTGGGACCCACTACCAAAAAATGAATCGAAACAAATTTTCAATCTAACTTATGTGTTCTTACAGATTGTTAGAATGATAGTTAAATAGTTTGTTAAACTAATTTTTTGACTAGATCCACGACTAGCAAAATGAGACAATTGCATTAACCTCATCTGCACTTCTGTCTCTCAGAATTTAGAAATTTCATGAATTCTCTCTTAGTAGTTTGATTTAGGAATATCTACAGATCAGATTGAAAATATTATTCCTGATAGTTCCGGATAAGAGTAATGGGTAGTTATATAAAGTCATTTTGTAGTTTAAGGTATGCAAAATATTTTCCGTTAGAATTTCACTAGCCGAGACAAACATGGTAAAAAATCCATCGGACAGATCTTTGACACCCCATCATATCATTTCTAAATAATATTTAATTCATTTATTTTATATATGCATGAATACTATTAATCCTACTTTTTCATTCTTCATGTATGAATGTATATACTATAACTCGCATATATTGATTTGATTGTTTAAATGGGCATAGAAGAAGATGCGATAAATCTTCATCGAACATTAAAGGGAAAAATCGAAATTCACAATACAATTGCCATAAACAAATCTTTTAAAGGCAAGAACGATATACTCGACCTTATTTATACTCCAGGTGTAGCATTTGTATCCAGAGACATAGCTAAAGATAAAAAATTAGCATTTGATTATACATCAAAATGGAATAATGTTGCTATAGTTTGTGATGGGACACGTGTACTGGGATTAGGAGATGTTTGTCCAGAAGCGACAATTCCCGTCATGGAAGGAAAATATGTACTATTCAAAATTTTAGGTGGTGTAAATGCTTTTCCTTTGTGCGTTGATACCATAGATAAGGAGGAGATAATCAAATTGGTCAAATCCATACAGCCAATGTTTGGTGCTATAAATATAGAGGATATTGAATCGCCGAAAGTATTGGAGATTGTAGAAAGACTCCAGAAAGAACTCTTGATACCGGTTTTCCATGACGATCAACATGGTACCGCAATAATCGCTTTAGCAGGATTATTAAATGCGCTTAAATTAGTACAAAAAAAATAGATAGAATAAGAGTGGTAATTGCAGGAGCAGGCTCAGCTGGATTTGGAATATTCAGAATATTAACAGAAGCAGGATGTACGGATATTATCGTAACTGACAGCATCGGAGCATTACATGTAAATCGGACAGTTGGTATGGAAAATCCATATAAAAGAGAGATAGCAAATAAATCAAACCCATTGAAATTAAGCGGAAGTCTTTTTGAGGTTATGAAAGGCGCAGATGTATTCATAGGGGTATCTGGAAAGGGCAATTTGGTAAATAAAGATATAATAAAAAAAATGAATCCCGATCCCATTGTTTTTGGATTAAGTAATCCTGATCCTGAGATCTTACCTTCTGATGCTTTAGAAGGCGGTGCTAGAATTGTTGCCACTAGAAGATCAGACTTTGCAAATCAGATAAGCAATGCGGTAGTTTTCCCCTCGATCCTTAGCGCTCTTTTGGATCTTAGAATCAATACGCTTAGTCAAAGTATGCTGGTTGCCGTTGCTACCGCCTTATCAAATATACTAGATAATAAACAGTTAAGATCAGATTACATACTACCTAAAGTTGACGATCCAAGAATCATACATATTGTTACAGATACATTAAGAAATATAATACAAAGTCATATGGAAGATAAAAACTGAAACTATGCTATAATCAATCTATGGTCTTGCATGCGACGTCGAGTAGAGAATTCCGATCGCCTATTGATTGCATCACAGACAAAAGGTAAAAAACCATCTATCATCCTCCAAAGTTGCTAATGTATTAATAAATGACGATTCTAATTAAATAGTAACAAGGTTTAAAAAGGAAGACGCTCTTAATGATAGATGGCAAATTATGAAAATATAAAAAATTGTTTGGATCAAAATGGAGAAGTAATGATTAGGCTAGACAATAATGAAAGTATTGAATTACATAAACATAATGTAAGATTTGATGATAATTCAAAAGAGATAATTATAGATGCAGGAACTGAAACCTTTTGGATTGGAGCCGATAAGGTTTCATACTACTGGATACATAAAGAAGGTTTTAGTAAAGAATAATAGGTTTTCTAGAATATACTCATTTGTATCCAATTGATCAAAGTTATACTCTAGTCAAAATACAAAAAAACAAGATTTTGAACAATCACTTATCGACAAATTAGTGAGTGTAGCAATGAGTTTCTATATTATCAGGAAATGTTAACTAAGGGAAAAGGTTAACATATAAAATTCTTTTTTTTTGCATAAGCAAATAGAATGTGTGCCATATTAACCGATATCCAAAGAAATATTCCAGATAGGAAAGAGTATAATGCAGTTATTTATGATATTATTATCAACATGTTATAATGACGTGGGTAAATGTGTGTAAAGTAGATGTTCTAGATAATGATAAAATTGTGGCTTTTGATTATAATGATAAAAAGATTCTTGTAACCAAAATACAAGACAAAATATATGCAACTGATAGAATATGTACTCACGAGTACGCTGATCTATCAACAGGTTTCTTAAATGAGGATGAAAAAACAATAACCTGTCCACTGCATTTTTCCAGGTTTGAATTAGAAACCGGTATATCACAAAATCCTCCCGCAAAGATTCCTTTACAGACCTATGCTAACAAGATGGAAGGTAATTGTGTGTATGTCTTTATCGATTAAAGGATTTCAAAATTACAGATGGATTGAATTAAAGTGCTTGAAATAATCAGGTGATAATACATGAAGACCTTGAAATAACTCGAAAGTTCTACACTTATTTAAAAATCTGTTAATCAATAGTGGTTATGATTCTGAACTTAATATTATAATTAAATACTTTGTTTTTTATTTTACTGCATGAATATTGAAAATCAGAATAATAAAGAACGTAATACTGATTTGATTCCGCCAAATGTACTTGCTAATATGGCTAATTTTAATATGCAATTCTACAATAAAGTCTACAATGAAGACAATCCTGAAATCATAAATATTGCCAAGATGCTAACAGTAATGGGACAGCAAGAAAACACTATTAGAATCTTGTACAATATTATGGGACAAAATTATAGCGACAAACAGTTACATGATATGCACAATACAATATTTGGAGGGCTAGAGGGCGGCGACATAAACGAAAAAGATGTTAAAGATATAAACTTTAAAGATATTATCGACAAACTAACTGCATGTATACATCAACAAAATCAACAGATAAAAGAGATATCTGATAAAATCAGACACAAAGTGCAGCACATTAATAAGGACAACAATTAGGTAACATAATCTTAAATGGATCAATTTTGTGAAAAAATTGCAAATGTAAAATATTATATTAATTTGCAAAACATCAAGTATTACATTTAAAATAGATGAAGATCTTAAATTAATAAATGATACTTCAAATAAAATAAATTCTATTACAATGTTGTTTTAATTATATAACCATTGAATGGTATCATTATGAACTCCTAAGCACTAGATTTATCCTTATCTCGATCTGCTTTTAACGCAAGTGGAAAAACAATCTGTTCTTCTTCTTCAAAGTGATTCCTCAGATTTATAACAAATTCATTAATTTCATTATGAGCTTTTTTTTGAAATTGTATATCTTGTCCATCCTGTTGTTTGTCGATATTTCCTTTTATAGTCGGTATTTTTTGTTTTAGAAAGTCTACAACCCAATTATGCTCCTGCATTATTTTAATAGAATCCGTAGATGCTTCCTTAGCGTTATGCATTATTACACGCATTATTCTTGCTTCTTCTTCTACAGCATGTTTTATTATGGGTTGACTCATATCGTGAATAGTTTCTATTGCCTTGTCGATGTTATTCTCGTCATTGTATTTGGTTATTTTGTTTAAAGTTATTTTAAATTGTATGTGTTCCTGTTTTAGTCTATCAATCATATCAGAAATGGATTCGTCAAAATTGATTTTATAAGCCACAGAGATTATATATAATAGCATATATAAACACAATTACTTTATTTTAAATCGACCCTTGCATTCATTATCGGTTTATTTCAATTTGATTTAAAAGATGAAATGACATTCTAAAAATAAAAATACTGTAGGTATAAGATGTTTTCAAGATTATGAAATCTGAATCTCTT
>QCWC01000134.1 GCA_013114705.1 Candidatus Nitrosocosmicus sp.
GTGCTATCTCTCTTTAGCAATATGGATAATATACCTCAATGTGATTTAAAAATAAATTGGTACAAAGATGAAACTCATCTTCGTTTCACACTTCTGTTAAGCAGTTTTTAAGAACATTTCGTGGAAAATACTCTTTTTCACGCTACCTCTATCTCTGCGTATGTCTATTCACTTATTCTCTTGGATCTGAATAGATTCAATAGTGGGTCATTTCGTCTTATCAATCGAGCTATTACCTGTATCACCATGTATGATTTTGGCTTTCATTTTCTCAAACTCTTCTTTTGAGATTATGCCCTTTTCTTTTAATTTGGCCAATTTTTCTAATTCGTCAGCATGAGATATTTGTTGTTGATGATGGTGATGTTGGTCTGCGCTTCCACTCGCGCCCGCAGGACCTCCTCCTCCTCCTCCCATACCTGCACCTCCACCACTGCTAAACGCAGTTGTTGGGGCCCTAACATGAGAGATTCCATATCTAATAACTTCAAGCAGGTCTTCTGCTTTTTTCTTGGGAATGGCATCGATTATTCCGTTTTCTCCATGATCGTGAGTTTCGAGTCTCTTTACACCTGGTACTCTCTCTGGCATATTTGGGTTAAACAATCCTGGTGCGTGGAATATGACTGAGGCAGACAACAGGCCTTTTTCGATTTTTGCGTTGGTAATTACGTTATAGGGTATATCGATAATGTCTTGTTTTAACCCAAGCATGCTCGGATCTCTTAAGATTATTCGTCTATCGGTAGCATAAATGACATTTGGAGAAAAGTGAGAACCACCTGGCTTTATTCTTGACTGTCTGGCAACCACAAGCACTTTCTCATCAGCATTAAGCATCTCTGCTATTTTTCTTATTTCATCTAGTTCATCTTCATCTGTAATATCGGTATTAAAATTATTCTTGTTATCTGACATCCTTACTCTAATTTAGCCAAACAATTTTAAAAAGTTATAACATATAATAATAATCTTGTTTGAGTAAAATTGTACAGTAAAATATTTTTATGCCTTTAATTTAATACCTCTGTTGACAAAATTTCGAAATTCAGTTAATAGTTCATCGTTTCTCTTTGTTATTACGTTTGCCTCAGCACTCCTTTTATTGGGAGTTGGAGTTGCAACAATAGCAACAACATCATCATCCTCCTCCTCGTCACCTGGAGGTCTTGATTCCCCAATCGACGTTATTGGCCTTTATCAATCTAATCCAAACCTGGCCTTTGCCCAGAGCACAGTAGCAACTTTGGCTAATTCGGCTTCTAGCGGAAACGACAGCTTGGTATTTAATAATTATGAGAATAGCGCAATGGGAATTTCAATAAAGTATCCATCCAATTTTCTAATTGATGAAAGCAACTCTAACGAGACCGTAAAGCAAGTAAGCTTCTTCCCAGCGTATGATGATTCAAGTGATTACCCGCAGACATACATATCGTGGTTTAATGTATATGTGGAGGAGTTGTATCCGCCAATCTCTGACAACCCCATAAATATTAGTTCCTATCTTAAAGACCAAGCAAATTCAATTCAGGAACAGGATGCTGATGTTACCATCGTCGAAGCTTCAACTGATTCTATATTATCTGGCAATCCGGCATATAAATTGGTAACAAGAAGTTATGATGGTAATTCAAGTATAGATGATATTGAAATAGGCACTATTGTAGGAAATACCTTATACTCACTTAATTATGAGGTCGATACAAATAAAGTACAAGATTCTCTGCCAATAGCAAACAAGATGATTTACTCTTTCAAGGTTAATTCAATGACCAATTTGGCCGATTCCCTTAACAAACTTGCTAATTCTAGCAGCATAGCAGCAATAAAAGAAAAGGTGCCCTTTTTAGAGGGTCTGTTCTCTTCTCTGAACATGAAAAATCTCACAAGCAATCCCTACAGCTTACTGGGGACATTAGGCCTAAATGATACTACAAGATCTACTCTCCAAAGTCTCTTTACAAATTCATCCTCTGCTTCTTCTGCTGCTTTGGGGTCCATTCCATCAAACCTTACTTCATTAATGGGAACGGGTCTGGGCTCGCTGAACTCTGAAACCCTCTGTGGTATTGAAATTTTGTCTGGCCTCTGTAAGGGAGATGTCTTTTCAAATCACTCTACTGCGTCTTTCTTAAACAATGAAAGTACATTTGGAGGCTTGAGTGATCTTTTTAACACATCATTTAGCTCTACTGGCCTGCTAAGTGGAGAAAGCGCAGGTGAGGGGTTCAATCTATCCGAGTTAAGGAATTTGCTTGGTCCATTTGCGATGATGTCCTCATCACCATCATCTTCTTTTTCAGACAATGCTACTTCTAACCCTCTTTTTGATGATTCTGGTTTTGCATCACTATTTTCTATGCCCTACTCTTCAACAAATAATCAAACAGATTCGATGCTGCTAGACCAACTATTTTCAGGTGCCGGCTTTGGTAATCATACAGGACTTGAAAATGATTCAAGCTTTAATCCCCTTGCAGCGCTGTTTGGAACAAACGATGCAGGATTATTTGGTGGTCAGTTTGAAAATCAATCATCATTATCTTCTGCAGGCTCTAATAATAGTTCTGACAACTCCACTACCCTAGACATAGTTAGAATGCTGGAGTTCTTTCAAAACAAGCAATAATAATAATATTACTTTTTGATCATCTTCTTTTTGTTTGACAGATAGTCAGTAATGAGGACCTTATCAATATCTTTTGGGTTTATATAAATAGATTTTCCATCGACAGATTTCGCTAGTTCATTAACAAAGTCTAGTAACGCATCCTCTTCGCTAACCATAATGGTGTCTATATTAATTCCATCCTTTTTCAATTTCTTTGCATCTATTATTGTTTGCTCGCCTATGTATTGGTCTATTTGACGGTATCTATAACAGAGGTAAACAGTTTGGCTTTCGTGTATGTCAAACTTAACTCTGTTATTCTCAGAGTTTTGAGCGCCAATTCTTTTTGGATCTGGTTTGTAAAAATGGGAGTATGGCCTCTGTCTCATAATCCTGTCCCGTTCGCTTTTCTCATCTATGTAGCATGCACTTGGATGTCCATCGGTAATCATCACAATTCTTTTATTTTTTACTCCATCTTTTTTTAGAATCTTTTTGGCCAATCTATATGCAGATTGATAGTTTGTGTAATGCAAAAAATCAGCATTTGGATCAAATGTTTTCAAAAAGGGAATATCGATAGAATCAATTCGGGTGGCAACTGAGCCAAATCCGATCGTATGGATTATGTCTAAAGGAAAGAACTTTTTATTTAAAATGTACAGGCTCCAAAGGGCGCGTTTTGAAGCTTCTATTCTACTTAATTCATTATACATAGATGAATACTTCATTGTAGAACTCAAGTCAATGCAATAAACTGTTGAAACTTGAATCTCCTCCAATGTATCATATATTTCAATATCTTCATAGGAAATGTCTAGAGGAAATTTAATTTTCGTATCTGAAATTTGATTCCTATTTTTCTTATCACTATCAGAAATTCTTTCTATAAAGTTTCGTATCGTAGAATTAATGTTGATATTTGAAATCTCGTTTCCGCGTTCGTATCTTCTTGAGGTTTCCTCTATAATGCTACCATAACCGGTAAACTTTGTTTCATGCATTCCCAGTTTGTCTGCCTTTAAAGATTTCAGGATCTCAACGAGTATTTGCTCTCCCATTTTCACAAATCCCTTTTTGTTTAGCCACCGGTCAGAGTCTGTCAGATATCCTTTCTTGATGAGTTCAGTAATGATAGGAAGTCGGTTATCTGCTATATCTGTGTCTCTAAAATCGATTCCAAATCTCCTTCCCCTTTGACTAGATAGTGTGCTTGTTGGATGGGTCTGAGTAGTTTGGGTGGTTTGGAAGGACGGGAGACTTGTAGTATCAGCTTTTCGAACGCCTGTGCTATTAACAGTGCTGTTATTCTTTTTATCTGAGTCGCTGTTATCCATCCAATTACCCTTCTTAGTATTTGCACCGGTATTTTCTAAATCTGAAATATACTGCTGCAGATAAATTTCAAGTTCCTGTAGGGATGGAGGGCTTTCTTTTATCGCTTTATTACCTATGGCCTTTAAAATGTCTGGAAAAAACCTCTTTAAAAGATCATTTCTTGATTTTTTATTCTTCTCGCTATTGCTGTGCAGGTCATCCTTGTTTTGATACTCTGCCGGCTCAATAATTTCTGTATCGTTAGTTCCATGCCTTCCTCTTGCACCATCACTTGAATCGCCTTCCAATTGTTTGGGAAAATAAATGGTTTTTTTCTTTTGCTGCAAATGTTTCCTAGTGTTGTTATTTTTACTACTATTACTACTACTACTGCTGCTAGACGAAAATAACACACCTGACTTTGATTTTTCTGTTTCAGACTGTTTACCAATGTCTTCTGACGCCTCTATGTGTTTTTCTGCGGTACGGTTCTTCATATCAAGCAGTGCTACTATTACTCCTACTAATACTACAAAACAGTACTGTTACTACTTTCAAATATATCTTCTTTTTTGTCTAATATGGGAGGAGAGGTAAATCGCAGATACTCTAGCACTAATTCTGTAGCCGCAGCCCATATTTCTTCTACTCCCTTAACACTATTAGGAGGGTTATCAATATCAATATCATCCATATCCTCAAATACATTCTTAAAATCTACATATTCTAAATTCTTCTTGATTCCATGGTGCCCAGCTAACTTAGTAAAGTCAATTTGCATTCTCTTCATTTCTTCAATTGTTCTTTTTACTACTTTTATCATAAGCGGAAATTGCTTTAGCTGCACAGTATATAGGTTAGGGCTTGACTTTGTAGTTGAAACGGTGCTAACCCCTACTTTGGAGTTTGGACTTTGATATTGGTTTTGAAGGATGGTAAAAGATTTTCCTTTAAAGTCATTTTTAATTGCAACAAGTTCTGGAGATTTGAAGAAACCGTTGAAAAAGTGCAGCGAGGTTTCTTGCATCACTTCGCTTATAACATTATTAAGAAATTCGATTCTGTTTTCAGATGTATCTTCAATCTCATCTAATTCGAATTTCGATGACTGAAAAATACACTGCAGATCAGAATATCTTGGGATTGTAATGACGTTATTTAAAAGAGATCTTCTGCTCTCGACTTCTCCGATGACGGCTTCAAGGGAATGGATTGTTGATCTAACACTCACTCCTCTCTCGCTATTTATGTCTGGATGATTTCTAATTTTTTGAAAAATTCTGGTAATGGTCTCTAAAATAAAAACAGGGAGAAAAGTACTACCTGGGCTTCTATTTAGCATGTCCATTTCTTGGACTAGTATTAGGGTTTCATCTTCGACAGTATTTGGATAGTGGGTTTCTATGTGACTTTTTAATCTGTCAGCTAGTGGTTCTATAATTTTTCCAGAGTGTGTATAATCCATCGGATTTGCAGTTGCTATGATTTTAACGTCGGGCTTAAAAAAGACCGGATACGCTCCAGTGGTAAACCTACCTTCCTGTAATACACTTAAAAGCGTCACTTGTTTTCTTGGATCAAGCACGGGTAATTCATCCAGGCACAGTATACCGTATCTAGCCTGTAGTAAATATCCAGGTGAATAAGAGTCGATATCATAAAGTTCAATCCCTTTTTTGATAATTTTTACAACATCTATTTGACCAACCAAATCCTTTACCGATATATCAGGTGTAGCCAATACGTACCTGTATCTTTGCTTGCCGTCAACCCATTTAATTTTGGTATCCAGTCCGTTGTTTTTGATCAATTCCTCGCAGTCTTTTGAAACAAAAAATTCTGGGGCCTTTTTTTCAATATCCTTTCCATTAATCAAGTCCACAAGATGGGTATAAGGCATCTCAGTTGGTATGTCGTTTGTCATGGTTCCCTCCACAATTGGGATTGGAGAAAGTAATTTTTCCGAAACTAGTTCTGCTAGCCTGGTTTTTCCCTGTCCAATATGACCAACAAATAGAATGTCATGTCCTGCTAGTAACCCACGTTTTATTGCTGGAATGACAGTATCTTCAAAACCAATTATCCCTACGAAAGGGTTTTCGTTATTTTTTATTCTAGAAATTAGATTTTCTCTAAGCTGGTTTTTTGTAGGGTTATATTTGTAATTTATTTCTAAGAGGTCTCTTAATGTCTTTATTTCCTTGTAATTTTCTGGTACTCCGAAATAACTTGGGTCCTTGAATGAAGGGCGTGTTGAGTACGATGCCTTGACGAGTTCTAGAATAGTATCTGCGCGGGACAATCCTTGTCTGGGGAAGAAGTAGGTGCCTTTTCTTTAAAAATCTATGCAAACTTTATCTATGAAACTTGATGAGTATTCTTTTCCTTTTGTTTGATTCATCTAAACACCATTCTTTTTGCCTTTGTTCCATGCCCATATTCTTTTGTAT